>NZ_KV811503.1:69683-174758 GCF_001813105.1 Streptococcus sp. HMSC072C09
TAACGAATTACCGATTTCTGTCCCACTCTCTCTTGTTTCGTCCCTTATTGCTTGGTCAAAACGATAATCCCTTGATCATCCTCTGCTTGCTCTAGGTCTTCTAGCGACAACTGATCTCCTTCGATCCGATAGCGATAAGGCTCATCCCCGATACGCATGGATTGATTGACCGGATCAATGCTGACCTCTTTGGTCTCTTCTTCTCCATCAGCATCTTGTACCGTAAACGTGCCTTTTCGCCCCGTCACAACTAAGAGAATCGTATTTTCCTCGTCCTGTCCTCGATAACTGCCATCTATGGACACTCCTTCTTTCTGTTCTTCACTCGCCGAAGTCATAGTCTGTGATGAAGTTGACGTCTGTTTGCTCGAAGTCTGTGTTGCTTTTTCTTGCTGGCTACAAGCAGTCAGGAAAAGAGCTACCGCCAAGGTCAGTATAGACATGATTTTTTTCATTAAGATCGACTCCTTTCGCCATAACCGTATACTATCTACCACCAGTATACGCCAAGAAAGTCTTTAGGTCAATTGTTTACCCCTCTAATAAAAATGCCCTTACTTCTGCAATAAAATACAAGGAACCTGTCACAAATAAAACCTCATCTGGATGGCTCTGATCCATAAACTCTTTGATATAGGCCTTGTAGTCAGCCACATAAGGCAGGTCTTGTCGATCACCCTGCGCCACCACTTCACCGTAATGAAAGGTCGTCAAAATCAATTCAGCTTCTGGCAATCCCGCTTGAAGCGTTTGGAGCATCCCACTATAATCTTTTCGTTTGAGAGCACCGAATAAAATCTTCACGCGTTTTCCTGCTAAGCTATTGGCAAACTCAATCAAGCGCAACATAGCATGAGGATTATGAGCGCCATCCAGATACACCTGGTCTCCAAACAACTCTAGACGTCCCGGCCACCGCGTCTCTTGCAAGGCGTGCTTGACCTGATCTATATCCACTTCTTGATCTAGACCTTCCATATAGAGGAGAAAGGCCTCCAGAGCTACTGCAGCATTTTCCCGTTGGTAATCACCCTTCAAGCCCAGAGACGGCAAGACAAGTTCCACACGTTCATTCCAAAAGCGATCCTGCTCTATGCCAAAATCTTTCTGGAAGGCGTGGAGACCCACAGCCAATTGCTCCGCTTTTTCTTGACAAACAGCTATAGCATCATCCGATAAGGGACCCACCACAGCTTTCTTGCCCTTCTTAAAGATTCCTGCCTTTTGCTGGGCGATTTCCGCAATCGTCCCTCCCAGTGTTTCCTGGTGATCCAGGCCAACCGAAGTGATCACTGCGATCTCTCCCGTCACTACATTGGTCGTATCTAGAAGCCCACCGATGCCAACTTCCAACAAGACTACATCCACAGCTTGTTCCTTAAAATACAAGAGGGCCATGAGGCAGATAATCTCAAAATAAGAGAGTTGGTCCTGGGTTTGAAGCAAGGTCTGCTCCATTTGTTGAACTTCTTGACCAATCCGAGTAAAATCTTCATCTGAAATCGGCTGATCCCCAATACAAATCCGATCATGGATACTGATCATATGAGGAGAGGTAAAGGTCCCAACCTTCTTTCCGTGAGCCATCAATAATTGACGCAGAAAGGCGATTGTGGATCCCTTCCCATTGGTTCCTGTCACATGAAGGATCGGGTAAGCCTTATCTGGCCTCCCTAAAAGGCTCACTGCCTGCTCCATACGATCCAGTCCCGATCGAAAATTCAGACCGATCCGACTATTCATCCATTGCTCAATCTTATTCACATCTTCCTCCTAAAAGAAAAAAGCGACAAAACCTCTTCTGACGTTTGCGCTCCTTTCTTTCGTAGTTATTTCTTTCTCATTTTTACAGCAAGTCCATCGGACTTCCTGCTTTTTCTTGTTTCTTGAAGCAGGGCTAAAAACATCCCCCGGACTTACCAACTCTTTCTAGTTTCTAGGAGCTGGGCTAAAAACGTCCCCCGGACGTTTTTACTCCTCCATAAAGCTGTTGAAGACTTCTTCGATCATATCCCATTCTGCATCTGAGTCTTCTGGGATTGGTTGAAGGTCGCCTTCTGTTCCGTCTTCGTTTTCTGTAAATGAATAAGCTTGGATTTCAACTTCGCCGTTTTCATCTTCTTCTGCATTTGCAGGGATCAAAAGGACATAGTTTTTCCCAAATTCTTCTTTGCCATCAATGGTCAAAAGAATTTCAAACAAGGTTTCATTTCCTTGTTCGTCCACCAATGTGATTAATTCACGTTCTTCATGGTCGTGGTTATGATCATGTGCCATACTATTCTTCCTCGTTTTCTTTCTAAAAATTGCGATCTAAATAATTTTGTAAAATAAGCTGCGCCGCTAACTTATCAATAACTTTTTTGCGTTTGCTACGGCTAATATCTGCTTGCTCAATCAACATCCGCTCTGCAGCAACTGTTGTCAACCGTTCATCTTGGTAGTCGACTGGCAACCCAAACTTTTCAGCAATCATTGCGCCATAAGCCTGACTGGCTTCCACACGCGGTCCGCTTGTGTTGTTCATGTTTTTCGGCAAGCCCACAACAAAACGGTCTACCTTGTATTGAGCCACTAATTCGGCCAAGCGCTCCAAACCGAATTCTTTTTTGTCTTCATCGATTTGGATGATTTCAAGACCCTGAGCTGTAAAACCGAGAGGATCACTCACAGCAACCCCGACGGTCTTTGAACCAACATCCAATCCCATAATTCTCATTAGAGGTCTATTCCTTGCCCTTTCAAATA
This sequence comes from Streptococcus sp. HMSC072C09, assembly GCF_001813105.1. NCBI lineage: Bacteria > Bacillati > Bacillota > Bacilli > Lactobacillales > Streptococcaceae > Streptococcus > Streptococcus sp. HMSC072C09. Next base: position 72,432 of record NZ_KV811503.1, read on the forward strand.
ATAACGTACCAATTCTTCCACGATCTCATCTCGTTCATATTTACGAATTTGGTTCCGTGCATTATTATAACGAGGTACATAGGCAGGATCACCACTGAGTACGTATCCTACGATTTGATTAATTGGATTGTAGCCTTTTTCATCCAGCGACAAGTAAACATCTTTCAAGGTCTCGCTAATTTCCTTACGATTTGAATCATCAAGATTAAAACGTACTGTTTCATCTGTAAATCCCACAAGAACACCCTCTTTCCTTAGAATATTACTATTATACCATAATTAAGAGTTTTCCACAACGGACAAGCCCTTGATTTTACGGCTTTTTCAAGCATTTTTGAGCTATTTTAGCTAAACTGTTTTTTTATTTTTGCTCACTCGCTCCAGCATTGATGAGGTTGTCCGCAAATTGACTCGGTGTCAGCTTCAACAACTCTGGTAAGTGATTGTTTTTGAAGTAGGTCATACCTTCAGCCTTCTTCACATCCATCGCTTCAAAGTCATAGGTGATGGTTACCTTGTATTCATTCTCATTTTCCAAGGTCAAATCAGCTGTGAAACCTGGCACTGTCAAAGCTTCTTTAAAGGCATCATCCTTATTAAAGGATTCTCTCAATTGCTTTTGCGCTTCCTCTACTCCAACCTGTTGGATCCCTTTTTTCAACTCCTCATCGGTTGCCGTCACATTGATGGTCTCCAATTTTTTAAAGGTATTCCCCACATAGGTGACGATTTGCGTCTGTTGTGTCCCCTTGTCATCTTTTGGAAAGACAAAGGTTCTAGTGATGACTTTATTTTCTTCAGCTTTTTGCAGGATACTCTTATTATCCTTTTGCAGTTGCTCTGCTTTTGCTTGGATTGCCTTTTGTTCACTTGAATTTGGCGTTTTCGCTTGTTTTTTTTGACCGCATCCAGTCAAACACAAGGCAAGTGCACCCAATAAGAAGATTTTCCTTTTCATTTTCCATTCCTTACTAGTTATTGTTTTCTAAAATATTGTATCATAGATTTGGTAAAATGGCGCAGTAAACTGCTTTCCATTTCGATTTTTAACAAGAAAAAATCAGAAACAAATTGTTTCTGATTTTCAATCGTTTTAAAGAGCTGCACGCATCCGCGCTTCTGCATTTTCTACATTTCGAACTGATCGTGGCAAGAAGGCACGAATATCATCTTCTTTGTAGCCCACTTGGAGACGTTTGTCATCTACCAAGATCGGACTTTTAAGAATACGAGGTGTTTCCATGATGATGTCAATGACTTCATTGACACTCAAGTCTTCAATGTCCACTCCTAGATTTTTAGCGTATCGATTTTTTGAAGAGACAATACTTGCCACTCCATTTTCAGTCTTTGTAAGGATATCCAATAATTCTTCTTTGGTGATCCCTTCCTTACCGAGGTTTTGTTCTTTATAGGTTAGCTGATGAGCGTTGAGCCAAGTCTTTGCTTTTTTACAGCTGGTGCAACTTGACACTGTATAAATTTTAATCATGCCTGCACTCCTTTCGCTACACGATAATACTATCGTATTAAATTATAACACAAAAACCATCAGTCTAGCGACCTATTTTGAAAAAAATTAATCTTCAATTTCAATCGCGTCATCTAAATCTAGAGTTACTTCTTCTACGACAGGAGCTGCTTCTTCAGTTTTATCAAGGGTTTTCACTGCTTCGTCTTCTTCGATCAAACCAAAATGAACCCGAACCTTGTGGTCGATTTCGTCAAAAATTTCTGGGTGGTCAGCCAAGAATTTCTTAGCATTTTCAGATCCTTGACCAATTTTTTCGCCATTATAGGAGTACCACGCACCCGCTTTTTGGATGATATCCAAATCTGTTGCAATCTTCACCAATTCACCTGTACGTGAAATTCCTTCCCCGTACATGATTTCAACCATGGCTTCTTTGAATGGTGGAGCTACCTTGTTCTTCACAACCTTGATCTTGGTTTCCTTACCAACGTTGGTATCTTTTTGGTCCCCAGTCCCCTTGATTTGAGTATTTCCACGAACATCTAGACGGACAGAAGCGTAGAATTTCAGGGCACGACCACCAGGTGTGGTTTCAGGGTTCCCAAACATGACCCCAACTTTTTCACGCAATTGGTTGATAAAGATAGCAATGGTCTTGGTCTTGTTAATAGAAGCTCCAAGCTTACGCATCGCTTGGCTCATCATCCGCGCTTGCAAACCAACGTGGCTATCCCCGATATCGCCATCGATTTCTGCGCGTGGGACCAAGGCCGCAACAGAGTCGATAACGACCAAATCAACGGCACCAGAGTCAATCAATTTACCAGCAATTTCAAGTCCTTGTTCTCCTGAGTCTGGTTGAGACAAGAGGAGTTCATCAATATTAACCCCAAGAGCTGCAGCATAAGATGGGTCCAAGGCATGCTCGGCATCGATAAAGGCAGCAATGCCTCCTTCTTTCTGTGCTTGCGCTACTGCATGGAGGGCAACGGTTGTTTTACCAGATGATTCTGGACCATAGATTTCGATGATCCGACCTTTTGGATAACCACCAGCACCCAAGGCAATATCAAGCGCCAAGGAACCAGAGCTCATGACTTGAACTTTTTGCTCTGCGCGTTCACCCAAACGCATGATGGATCCTTTACCAAAGTCTTTTTCGATTAACTTCAGGGCATCGTTGAGCGCTTTTTCACGCTCGTCTCCAAATTTCTTAGAGATATCATCTAATTTTTTCTGTTTTTTCGCCATTCTTTTCTCCTATGTTTTTGCTATACAGGAAATACATGCAACTCACTGACGTTTTCCGTCCTTTGAAAGGCACATTTCCTATCCATCTTTAGAATTATTCTTCATTTGGCACAAGCTTCATTATACCAAATTTTCACCATTTAATACAGCCAAGCGCACCAAATTAAAGGCATGAAGGACTGCAATTTCGCGGACATCCGCCCGGCTACGTCCGGCGATATTGACTTGGACACTATCCACTCCATTTGGAGTCGCAAGTCCGATAAAGACGGTCCCTGCTGGGTGCCCTTCTAGACTATCTGGCCCCGCAACTCCGGTCAGGCTAACACCATAATCGGATCCTGTTAACTTACGGGCCTGTGAAGCCATGGCTTGAGCTGTAAAATGAGACACCACTCCATGTTGCTCTAACTCTTGAGCTGGAATAGACAACATCTTGCTTTTTTCTTCCAAACTATAGGTGACAAAACCACCCGCGAAGATGCTGGACGCCCCTGAAAAATCTGCCAAAGTCGCTTGGAACAGGCCAGCCGTCAGGCTTTCTGCAGCTGTAATGGTCTTACCAGTCCCTTTCAAGAGATCAAAGGCAACCTTGGCCATCGAATTGTCATCTCCATAACCGTAAAACAACTCTTGCAAGGGTTGATGATCCAGAGTATGACGGGATAAGATTTCCTTTTCTAAGACATCGAGCTTAGCATCCGCTGAGGCTTGATCCTTCGCCTTTGTAGATAGACGCAAGGTTACTTCTCCCGTCTTGGCATAAGGGGCAACCGTCGGATCACTCTGCTTTTCAATGATATCTGCTAGGATCGTAACTAGCTGGCTTTCCCCAATCCCAAAGAAGCGCAAGACTCTTGAAAAAAGCTCTTCCCCTGTTGTCAAATGAGGCACCAATTGTTCATTGACCATGGGTTTTAACTCACTTGGTGGACCAGGTAGAACGACATAGGTCACACCATTGACTTCAATCAAACCTCCAACCGCGAGACCTGTACGGTTTTGAAGGGGGATTGAACCGGCAATCAATTGTGCTTGTCGCTCATTATTGGGCGTCCGGACATAATCAGGGCGACTTGCAAAGAAGTTGTCGAGTTTAGCAAGTGCTGTCGGATCAAAAACCAGTTCTTTCCCTAAAAACTTAGCAAGGGTTTGCTTGGTTAAATCATCCTCTGTTGGCCCAAGTCCACCACATAAAATCACCAAATCACTGCGTTTTGAAGCTGTCTCAATGGTCGAGAAGAGACGACCTTCATTGTCTCCTACCGCCACATGATAATAGACATCAATCCCTAAACTAGCCAATTTTTCAGACAAGAATTGAGCATTGGTGTTCACAATTTGTCCTGTTAGAATTTCCGTTCCAACTGCAATAATTTCCGCCTTCATGGTGCCTCCCACTTATACTATTCGTAATTTTCATTTCATTTTAACACAATTTCCTAAATTATTTAAAAAACAGATTGAAGATAAAGTACATTTTGGACAACTTTCTTCAATCTTTTTCTTTTAGAGTATAAAGTAAAAAACTCTTAGAAATACTATTACATCAGCATTCCTAATAGTTTTAACTATGTGGCAATCAACTTCTAAAGGGCTATTTTCTATTGTTGATAGAGCTTATCTATATTCTGAAGCAACCATATCGAGCGGTTGCTTTTTTCTTCTTTCTTGATCTAAAAGCCTTCTTCTGGCTCTCATTCTTGTTGTTTCCCCTCATTTTTTGTGATACAATAGCATCAATTTTTTCTAGGAGGATGAGATATGGTTTCTACTATCGGTATTATAAGTTTATCTAGTGGGATTATCGGAGAGGACTTTGTCAAGCACGAAGTGGACTTGGGGGTCCAACGACTCAAAGACCTCGGACTCAATCCTATCTTTTTACCTCATTCACTAAAAGGCTTAGACTTTATCAAAGAACATCCCGAAGCTCGTGCGGAGGATTTGATTCAGGCCTTTTCTGATGATAGTATCGACATGATCCTATGCGCCATCGGTGGAAACGATACCTATCGCTTGCTACCTTATCTTTTTGAAAATGACCAACTACAAAAGGTTATCAAACAAAAGATTTTTCTTGGCTTCTCGGATACGACCATGAACCATCTCATGTTGCATAAACTAGGAATCAAGACTTTTTATGGGCAATCCTTTTTTGCAGACATTTGTGAATTAGACAAGGAAATGTTGCCATATAGCCGCCACTACTTTAAAGAATTGATTGAGACTGGAAAAATCTCAGAAATTCGCCCTAGTAACGTTTGGTATGAGGAACGGACTGATTATAGTCCCAAGGCTCTGGGAACACCTCGTGTTAGCCATGCAAATACAGCTTTTGACTTACTACAAGGCAATGCTCAGTTTGAGGGAGAAATCCTCGGTGGTTGTCTTGAGTCTCTCTATGATATTTTTGACAACTCTCTACACGCAGATAGCACAGACCTCTGCCAAAAATACAAACTTTTCCCTGACTTGTCAGACTGGGAAGGAAAGATCCTCTTGCTAGAAACCAGCCAAGAAAAGCCTAATCCTGAAGACTTCAAAAAGATGTTGCGGACTTTGAAGGACACGGGTATATTCGAGGTCATCAGTGGACTCTTGGTCGGAAAACCTATGGATGAAGCTTTCTATGACGACTATAAAGAAGCACTATTGGAGATCATTGATAGCAATATCTCGATTGTCTATAATCTGAATGTCGGACACGCAACTCCAAGAGCAATTGTCCCCTTCGGAGTCCACGCCCATGTAGATGCAACGGAACAAGTCATTCGCTTTGACTATAACAAATAAAGCTGAGAAAAATTTCTCAGCTTTTTTCTATATTCTCAGATACTCTAGTTACCTATACTAACTAACCACCGTTTTTCCATTCACAATCATTCTCATGGTCATCAACCAGGCCTACTGCTTGTAGGAAGGATAAAACTGCGACTGGTCCGGTGAACTTAAAACCACGTTTTTTAAGATCCTTGGCTAGCTTCTCAGAAAGAGCTGTCTTCGCTGGAGCCTGCCGGTAATCTGGAACATCATTGACGATGGTTTTTCCATCGACAAAAGACCAGAGATAGGCATCAAAGGTGCCAAACTCTGCCTGGACTTGTAGAAAGGCTTGAGCATTGGCCCGTGTCGCAAAGATCTTGGCTCGATTGCGGATAATTGCTGGATTATCCATTAAAGCTTCCAACTCCTCATCCGTCATCTCTGCGACGCATTGAAGGTGGTAGCCATGAAAAGATTCTCGGAAAGGCTGCCGTTTATTGAGAACCGTTTCCCAAGATAGACCGGCCTGATAAGTCTCCATACAAAGCAACTCAAAAAGCGCCTGGTCATCGTGGAGGGGTCGTCCCCATTCTTCATCATGATAGGCCACATAGAGAGGATTGTTCATCTTAACCCAGCTACAACGTTTTGGCATCTTCTTCTCCTATTTCACCAACATCTTAAGGGCAGACTTGATGTAGTTCTCAGCAGTATCCGTCGTTCCTTCAAAGAATTTCTTGATTTTCTTGAGTTCCGTTGCCTTGTAGCCCAAAGCCAACATGGCTTCCATAGCTTCTTCAAGGGCTTGGTTTTCTTCTGAAACTTTGGCATTGGTCTGAGCCGGTGCATCTTCTAGATCAAGATTGATCTTACCTTCCAGATCCAAAACCATCTGTTGGGCTGTTTTCTTGCCGATCTTCGGAAACTTGGTCAAGTAAGTGATGTTCTTGCTTTCGATGGCTTGGACAAGGCCTGCATTGTCATCTGCAGCGATAATAGCCAGAGCTGAGACAGGTCCAATCCCAGAGACTGAGATCAAGTTTAAAAAGAGCTGTTTCTCTTCTTCGGTCGCAAAACCATAGAGAAGATGAGCATCTTCCCGAACCACCTGGTGCAGATAGACTTGCACCTCTTGATTCATTTTTCCAGAGTAGGCATAAGGATTGGCCACATGCAAGAGATAGCCGATCCCAGCTGTTTCTACCACAATGTATTTAGCGGTGATTTTTGTTAAGATTCCTTTAATGTATTCGTACATAATCTTCCTTTATTGTTTGTTTAATACTTGCCCAATTCCCGTAAACTGGTGTGATTTTCCTGAATGCGTCGGAACATCTTTTCCATATCCGACTTGGTAAAGTTAACCAAGACAGGACGGCCATGAGGGCAGTTATAAGGGTTATCACATTGGGATAGTTGGTAGATCAGATCGCGTGCAGAGTAATCATCCAGCGTGTGGTTGGCCTTGATGGAGCGTTTGCAGGACATCATGATAGCCAACTCCGCCCGGTATTTCTTGATAGACACTTCCTTGGTCAAGAGGAGCATGTCACACATCTCATAGATGCCCGACTCAATCTCTTCTTCCTTCATCCAGATCGGATGCTCCCGCAAGATCAACTGGTTGGCTCCGTACTCTTCAAGATAAACTCCCACTTCCTCTAGGAGGTGTTTGCGCTGTTGCAAGCGGATCAGATCGTCTGCAGGGAACTCAAAGATATAAGGAACCAGCAGTTGTTGCTGACTGCCGTCTACGTCCCCGATGCTCTCCCGGTATTCTTCGTATTTGACCCGCTCTTGGGCCGCGTGCTGGTCAATGATATAAAGGCCTCCATTGCCTTGGGCAAAGAGATAGGTTCCATGCATCTGACCAAAATATTCCAACTCTGGGAAGGTCGAATGTTCTTCCCCATCCAACTTATCATAGGCCTTGTCTAGACTAGCCAGATCCAACTCTGGGTGGTCCAGTTCATCATAAACCGCAGTCTTTCTTTCCGCAAACTTGATCGCGCTTGTTGGTTTTTCTGCTGGGTTTTCTTGACTTGTAGAATCAGCAGTTACCTCATCTGTCAGAGGCCGTTGAGGATCTGCCACCTCTGGTCGAAGCTTGAAATCTTGACTCTCTCGGTCATAATAGAGGCGGTTTTCTTTTAAAGGCAGGGTCGTCTGTACTGGCTTTTCTGTTCGACGAATAGTCGACTTGGCTAGATTTTCTAGAGCATCCGGAATCAGGTCCTGCTCTTTCAAAGCGTTCGCAATCGCCTGGGAGATCAAGGCCATTAGTTCTCGTTCTTTGGAGATGCGAACCTCTTGCTTAGTGGGGTGAACATTGACATCCGCTAAGTAAGGATCGATCTTGATATTAATGATCGCGAGTGGAAAGCGGCCCACCATGAGTTTACTGCCGTAGCCGTCTAAAATAGCTCGATTGAGCAAGAAATTCTTGATGTAACGGCCGTTGATAAAGAGACTGATGTAATTGCGATTTGCACGAGTCAATTCAGGCAAAGACACAAAGCCCGTCACTTCAAAATCTAGGTCGCGATTTTCAATAGCCACCATCTTCTTGGCAGACGCGAGGCCATAGACACCCGCAATCGCTTGCCGGAGATTACCAGTCCCAGCTGTTTTGGTCATTTCTTTTCCATCATTGATCAAGGTAAAGGCAATCTCAGGATGGGCCAAGCTCAAGCGATTGAGAATATCCACGATATGGGACAACTCTGCCTGCTGGCTCTTTAAATACTTGAGACGAGCAGGGGTATTAAAAAAGAGATCTTCCACTGTGATCTTGGTCCCGACAGGGCTTGTCGCTGGCTCCACTTCCTCAATTTCGCCACCCTTTGCGACCAATTTGGTCCCGTGGGCAGCTCCTTCTTGCGCCGTTAGAAGGGTTAGAATACTGACAGAAGCAATGGAAGGCATGGCCTCACCACGAAAACCAAGCGTTCGAATACGAAAGAGATCCGCTTGACTCTTGATCTTACTGGTCGCATGTCGACGGAGGGCCAAAGCGACCTCATCGTGCGCAATTCCTTCCCCATTGTCTGTGATTCGAATCGACTTCAATCCTGCTTCTTCGATTTCAACAACGATCTGGCTAGCCCCAGCATCGATCGAGTTTTCAACCAATTCCTTGACCACGCTAGCAGGTCGTTCAATTACTTCACCTGCCGCAATCTGATTGGCGAGGACTTCTGGCAATTCAATAATCTGTGTCATGTCTGCTCCTTTACCTATTTTTTCACCGATACATGTAGCTCTATTATACCACAGATCCACAGGAGTCCCTTTCTTAAAAAATATAGTCTGACCCCATCTTCTTCCTTAAAAACCGTATAGGCAAAGAAAACGACCACATAGACAAATCCCCTTGTCTTCCCTTTGGAAAAAGTGTTTAATAGTAGTGTAAAGAAGGAGCCGGGCTAGCAGGCCAACCGACTTTACCCAAAGGAGGGAGAAACGATCTTATGAAAGTTGAAGTACAAATTGATTCCCACTTCCAAGAAGAAGCGGTGATGATCACAGCACCTGCACTGTCTGCGCGTGTAGAGAAAATTCGTGACTTTGTGGAAGAATTGGATCAAAAAGGGCGCTTACGTGCTAAAAAGGATGGGGAAGCTTACCTGATCGAAAGCCAGCTATTCCAACGTTTTTACATTGAAAATCGGCAAGTAATTGGTGAGACCATGACAGATCAATTTATTCTGACTGGGCCACTCTATCAGTTATCTGAAGACTTACCGACCTGCTTTCTCAAAATTTCCCAATCTGAAATTATCAACACAAAAGAAATCGATCACCTGCACTTTACCAGTGGAGGATCGGTGCAAATCTATCTTAAAAACGGGAGTCTGACCTACTCCTCCCGTCGTTACTTGAAAGCCATTAAGGAGAAATTATCATGCTAAAACAATCTTTTTCTGACGCCCTAAAAGGCATTTTCATCGGGCTCATCCTATCCATCTTCTTTTCCTATCTCTTCTCACCTGAGTTGTACCTTCCCTTAAGTCCCAACTCTGCAGTCGGCCGCTGGATGTTCTTGCATCATGTTCACGGCTCACTGGTCATGCTCTATTGTGCTCTCGTTTGGGGTGCAATTGGGGTCCTCTTTAGCTTCGGAAGTCTCCTCTTTCAAAAAGACTGGAGCCTCTTACGGGCTACTCTGAGCCATTACCTACTCATGTTACTTGGGTTTATCCCTCTGGCTACTTTGGCCGGCTGGTTTCCAGCACGACTCGGATTTTACCTCTCGCTCATTGTCGAATTCACCCTCGTTTACGTGATCATCTGGTTGGTCTCCCATCATTTTTATAAAAAACAAGTTCAAGAAATCAATCAAAGCATTGCTAACCACTAAAAGAAAAAAGACTGGGCAAAAACTGTCCAGTCTTCGATGTTTAATAGGCATACCTGTATGACGCAGTGGTTGATTGGTATCTTTGTTCGCTTATTAAGCTCCAAAGATGACCTAATCAACTGTGCGGGGGTGGGAAAACGAACTCTTTTTATCCAGTCAGAGTTCTTTCCCACTCCCTTTTTACAATTTCTTTTTCAATTCGGCGACTGCCATCATGACTTCCATCGGAGTCATATTGTAGAGATCCAGATTCTTCAATTCTGTGATCACTGTACTTTCTGTTTCTTCCTCAAAGAGGGACATTTGTTCAGCAACCTGCGAAGACACTTCCTTTTTAGGAGTTGCATCCGCAAGCGGTACTTGCTGGGCTTGTCCTTCGAGCTTGGTCAAAATCGCATCCGCCCGCTTCAGCAATTCTTCTGGCAAACCAGCGATCTTGGCAACGTGAATCCCATAGGATTTATCTGCTGGGCCGGGTTCAATCTTGTGCAAGAAGGTAACCTGACCATCTCGCTCCAAGGTCGCAACATGGACATTTTCCAAACGGGTCAAAGTCTCTGAGAGAGCCGTCAACTCATGGTAATGGGTCGCAAACAAGGTTTTGGCACCAGTACGATCGTGGATGTATTCGATGATGGATTGAGCGAGGGCCATCCCATCATAGGTCGCTGTTCCCCGTCCCAACTCATCAAACAAAATCAAGGACTGGGGCGTTGCCTTGCGAATGGCGTGATTGGCTTCCATCATTTCCACCATAAAGGTAGACTGACCCGATACCAGGTCATCAGCAGCTCCGATTCGGGTATAAATCGCATCAAAGATTGGCAACTCGGCCCTTTGCACTGGAACATAAGAGCCAATTTGGGCAAGAATCACAATGATCGCCAATTGGCGCATATAGGTAGACTTCCCGCTCATATTTGGCCCCGTAATCAGCTGAATATCCCGTTCTTCATCCATAAAGATGCTATTCGGAATATAGGACTGGGCTCCCATGACTTTCTCGACAACTGGATGGCGACCTTTGTCGATTTCAATTCGTCGCTCTTCATGAAAAAGGGGGCGATTCAACTGTTGCGACTCAGCAACACTGGCCAAACTTTGTAAAACATCAACCGTTGCAATCGCCTGAGCCAACTGTTGCAAACGCTGGATATATTTGCCAACTTCTTCACGAATCCGCATAAAAATCGTATATTCAAGATTAGCAGACTTCTCACGCGCCTCAAGCATATCTCCTTCGATACGTGCCAATTCCTCCGTACCAAAGCGTTCTGAATTTTTCAAGGTCGCCTTGCGGAAAAAGTGAGCAGGAACGTGACTCAATTGAGAATTGGTGACATGGAAATAGTAGCCATCCTTCTTGTTGTAATCGATTTTTAGACCTGTAATGCCGCTGGCTTCGCGCTCCTTGGCCTCAATCTCAGCAATCCAACCAGTACCATCCCGAAGAACGACACGGTACTGGTCCAATTGCTCGTCAAACCCAGTTCGGATGATATTTCCCTCCGTAATAACAGCAGACGCTTCCGGAGCAATAGCTGAGGTAATCAAGCGGTGCAACTCAGGAAGTTCATCCAAGCGTGCAATCAAGACATCTAAGACTGGATCACCAATCCCCAGTAGAATCGACTTGATCGTCGGCACATGCCCCAGAGTATCTCCTAGCTGCAAGAGATCCTTAGGGTTGATCTTGCCAAAGGAAACCCGACTCGCTAAGCGTTCAATGTCATAGACCCCTTTGAGGCTGTCGGTCAAATCGCTCCGTTCAAAGAAATGATCCATAAAGACCTGAATGATGTCCTGGCGCTCTCGAATCCGTTTCAAATCGACTAAGGGCTTCTGAATCCAGGACCGCAACAAACGACCGCCCATGGCCGTCTTGGTTTCATCCAAATACCAATACAAGCTACCATGTTTCTTCCCAGTTCGCGCATTCTCTGTCAAATCAAGACTAGCCTTGGTCGCAAAGTCCATCTGCAAGAAATCGCAAATCTCATAATGATGGGCTTTTTTGAGGTGGCTCAATTCCCGCATTTGTGTCTGGTGGACATACTGGAGAAGTTTTCCAGCCGTTTTCTTTTCTAGCTCACTCAACTGATCCCCTAAGAGTTGAACATCGTCGAGCGCCGTCTCTACATGTGACAACAAGAGATTCATCTGGCTAACAAACACACGCTCTTCCTGTTCTGGCAGCTCGTAACCCAGGACCACCTCACGCGCACGTAAATTGCGGATTTCTCCACAAACCATGCTAAAGTCATTGAGAGTCGTCACCTGAAACTCCCCTGTCACCAGATCCATATAGGCTAGCCCATACTCATTTCCTGAACGATCCAAAGCAACCAGGAAGTTGTTCTCACTATCTGGCTTGGTCGAATCCACCACTGTACCCGGCGTAATCACCTGTACGACTTCCCGCTTAACGACCCCCTTAGCTTCTTTGGGGTCTTCCATTTGTTCTGCAATCGCGACCTTATAGCCCTGTTCAATGAGAACATCAATATACTGCTGGGCCGAGTGATAGGGAACACCCGCCATAGGGATCGGATTCTCTGCATTTTTATTCCGTGAGGTTAAGGAAATCTCTAAAATTTGAGCTGCATTCACTGCATCTTCATAAAATAATTCGTAAAAATCTCCCATTCGAAACAGCAAAAAGGCATCCGGATAGTCTTTTTTGATATCTAGATACTGCTGCATTCCAGGGGATATTTTTTCTACTGTCATACTTCTTTATTCCTTACTCTTGCATCATTTTCTGACACAAGCTCCATAGATGAAAACAGGAGTAGATAGCTCACTATCTTCCTCCTTTTGACATCTCTCTTTCTCTCCAACGGGGCTTGACTACTGCATCATCCCTAAAATTTCATTTTGAATTTCAATAGCCGCCTCTTGGTCACGGCAGACAATCAAGAGGGTATTGGCCCCTGCTACTGTTCCCAAAATACGCTCATCTGACATTTCATCTACACCATTGGCCAAGAGAGCTGCTTCTCCTAGCTCTGTCCGCAAGACCAAGGTGAATTCCGCTCGTGAGACAGACTTGGCGTGGCTGGACAACATAATATAAATCTCCGCCACCTCAGGCTCATTTGGCAAAATATAATACAACTGGTCTTTTCGTTTCACCTTGACTAGACCCAGATCGCGCAAATCTCGTGACAGAGTTGTTTGCGTTACAGCAATTCCTTTTGCTTCTAATCGATCCTGAATCTCTTTTTGAGTCGACAATTTTTCATTTCGAATCATTTGTTGAATCAAAAGGTGACGTTCTGTCTTTTTCATTGGACCTCCACTTTTGAATAAATATACTTTAAATTATACCAAAAAAATTGAAAATTCGCTCAGAATTGTGTTAAAATAATAGTTAAAAGGACTAAGGAGCTAATATGAACAATAAAGAACTCATTGCTAGTGAATTGGCCAAAGTGATTGACTCTCTTGACCAAGATGCTATTTTAAATTTGCTTGAACAACCAAAATCATCTGATCTTGGTGACATTGCTTTTCCAGCCTTCTCACTTGCAAAAGTGGAACGCAAGGCTCCTCAAGCAATCGCTGCAGATATTGCTGAAAAGATCAACCAAAGCGCCTTCGAAAAAGTTGTTGCAACTGGACCTTACGTGAACTTCTTCTTAGACAAATCTAAGATCTCTGATCAGGTGATCAAATCCGTCATCGAAGCAGGGGCAGACTACGGTAAACAAGACGAAGGTCATGGCCAAAACATTACCATCGACCTTTCAAGTCCAAATATCGCAAAACCATTCTCAGTTGGTCACTTGCGCTCAACCGTTATCGGGGATGCTCTTTCAAACATCTTCCGCAAAATGGGCTACAACACGATTAAAATCAACCACTTGGGAGACTGGGGTAAACAGTTCGGTCTCTTGATGGTAGCCTACAAAAAATGGGGTAGTAAGGAAGCTGTCGAAGCCAACCCAATCGATGAATTGCTAAAACTTTACGTTCGGATCAACGCTGAAATCGAAAACGATCCTGAGCTTGATGATGAAGGACGTCTCTGGTTCAAGAAACTGGAAGATGGAGATCCAGAAGCGACTGAGTTGTGGCAATGGTTCCGTGACGAAAGCTTGGTAGAATTCAACCGTATCTACAAACTCCTCGGTGTTGAATTTGACAGCTTAAACGGAGAAGCTTTCTACAATGACAAGATGGATGAAGCTGTCCAAATTCTTGAAGACAAAGGCTTGTTGAAAGAGTCTAAGGGAGCTAGCATCGTTGAGCTCGATGATGTCAACCTTCCACCGGCTATGATTAAGAAATCAGACGGTGCCACTCTTTATATCACTCGTGATATCGCAACCGCTATCTACCGTGCACGGACTTACAACTTTGTGAAAAACATCTATGCTGTAGGTCAAGAACAATCTAACCACTTCCGTCAATTGAAAGCTGTTTTGAAGAAAATGGGATTTGACTGGAGCGATGATATGGTTCACGTTGACTTTGGTTTGGTGACAAAAAACCGCCAAAAATTGTCAACTCGTAAAGGAAATATCATCCTGCTCGAACCAACTCTTCAAGAAGCCATCTCTCGTGCCAAAGCTCAGATCGAAGAAAAGAATCCTGAACTTGAAAACAAGGAAGAAGTGGCACATGCAGTCGGTGTTGGTGCGGTTAAATTCTACGACTTGAAGACAGACCGCCGCAATGGGTATGACTTCGACCTCGAAGCCATGGTATCCTTCGAAGGAGAAACTGGACCTTACGTTCAATACGCTTACGCTCGTATCCAATCAATCCTTCGTAAAGCCAACTTCACACCATCTACAGATGCGACTTACAGCTTGAGCGACCCAGAAAGCTGGGAAATCATCAAGCTTCTCCAAGACTTCTCTCGTGTTGTCAAACGTGCCGCTGAAAACTATGATCCATCCTTGATCGCAAAATATGCTATCAACTTGGCTCAAGCCTTCAACAAATACTATGCACACACTCGTATCTTGGATGAAAGCCCAGAACGCGAAAGCCGTCTTGCTCTTAGCTACTCAACTGCAGTAGTCTTAAAAGAAGCCCTTCGCTTACTTGGTGTCGATGCCCCTGAGAAAATGTAATTTCTTATCTAATGATTGATAAGTAGAACATCTCATATGGGAGTGAGAGGAGAAACTAAATGCGATTCAATTTAGTTCTTTCTCACTCCTTTTGTCATGCCTAATGCCCTTCATTCTCTACATTTTCAAATCCTTTATATACAGGAGAAATCTATGAATCAAACCGTTTACATCTTAATCCTCATCAGTTTAGTGGTCCTCTTTTTATTCAACAAGTACGAAAGAGAAAAACTACAACGGCTCTTACAAGAGCAACTCTTGAAAGATCAAGCTTTCAAAGATAGCATCAAGGAAAAAATCCAAGAGACCGACAATATCAACGATGTCATCCATGCCATCAACAAAGACTATCGATTGGGACTCCTACTTGCTAAAGAAATCACAGAAAAATTAAAATAAGCCATAGAAGAGGAGTCATATAAAATGTGACTCCTCTTCTATTCAGTCGCAACAAATAAGAGGCTGGGACAAAAGTCCTAGCCTCTCAATAGTTTTTGGATTGTCGAGCAAGACGCAGTGGTTGAGTGGGCTCTACTACGCTGATTTCATCAGCTTTTACAGCCCTACTCAACTGTGCGGAGGTGGGACGACGAAATCGAATTCTAACGAATTACCGATTTCTGTCCCACTCTCTTTATTTTAAAGATGATACAAATCTTCTACAATGGCGGCTACTTTTTTAATATCTCCCAACATCCCCCGCATTTCAAAATCGGCTAACATAGGGAAACCAAAGCGTTGGCTGTATTGCTTAGCGGTTAAACAATATTGATTGTTAAAATTCCGATTGCCTGATCCAACCACTCCTAAGCACTTGCTGGCATTGTCTCCATAAGCAATAAAATCCGCGACATCTGTCGTCAAAATTTCCACATCGCCATTGTCAACACCATTTCCACCCTCCAAATAGGTAGGCAAAAAAGTGATAAAAGGATTGGTCATTTCAAAGAAGGGCTGGCCCTCTTTGACCAGGTCTTTCACATGAACTTTCTCGATTTCAAGTCCGGGATGGACTTCCAGCAAATAGTCACTTAAACGGCGGACAAAACTCTCTGTATTTCCACTCAGACTAATATAAACAAAGGATACTTTCATCTTTTTTCTCCAATCAAGAAGCTCTCTTATCCTCTAAGAGAGCTCCATTCAAACTTATCTATTATGCCCTAGCTTGAGCTTTTCTCAAACGCAAGGTTTTATACAAAACAATTCCAAGGAAGAGAAGAGATAAAGCAGTCAAGAGTAACAACGCAATGGACGAAGATGCCAGATATCGTTGGCGAAGGGACGGGGTTGAAAAACTAGCTAATAGTGGACGCCCTGCAAAATAATTATAGCAAGAGAAGGCTTGACTTAACAAAATCTGCCCCATATAAGTATAATGGGCTGTTAACAGATCCTGCTTCATAAAGAGGAAATAGAAAGTTGCCAGCAAAGCAATCAGAATCAGGGAAACAAATAAAAAGGTTAATGGAGACTGATTGAGTTGGGCCGATTTCTCATAATATGTCACATAGTCAGCCTTGTCTTGAGCCGTTGTTAAACCAAGTTGTTTCGCAAAATCATCTGTCAACTCAAAACTCTTTGAAGCTCCAAAGGTTGATACAGCTGATGTTAGGGTTCCAACCGTAGAGAAAAATAACAGGATGTAAAGATAGATAGGTTTCTTTTTCATACAAACTCCTTTTCATTTCTTACACCCTATTATATCGCGATACAGATAGAAAGGCAAGCGCCTCAAAATCGTGGAAGCACTTGCCTGATCACTGATACGTTCAAATGAAATTCATTTGGAAAAGTAATGTGTGCAAAAGATGAAAAGCCATCGCAACTGTATCATTGGAATGATTAGAGATATAACGGAGTCCTATAAACTTTCATTCGAACACCACCAGTATACCTCATTCTCTTCTTCTTGTGTCATCCATTTCTATTCTGCTTCATTTC
The DNA here is from genome assembly GCF_001813105.1 of Streptococcus sp. HMSC072C09. Lineage (NCBI taxonomy): Bacteria > Bacillati > Bacillota > Bacilli > Lactobacillales > Streptococcaceae > Streptococcus > Streptococcus sp. HMSC072C09. Next base: position 89,311 of record NZ_KV811503.1, read on the forward strand.
GACACGATTTGGTCTATAAAAGCCATTTCCTCTCCTTATCCAAAAACTATTCTGTTCTATTTCTCAACTATTTGGTCATCACTCCATCAAAAAAGCCAGAAGGACTTGCCTTCTGACTTTCTTTATTTAGATGAATGAACGAAAGAAACAAGAATTAATCTTCTTTTTTCTTGCGTGCAAGACCCAATCCAAGCAATCCAGCCATCGCACCTGCAAGAACAGCTGCAGTTGAGCTTTCTGTACCTGTATTTGGAAGCGCAGGTGTTTGTGGTTGCGCAGGTTGTACAGGCTGTTCCGGAACTTCAGGAGTTGGTTCGGTTGGCACCTCTGGAGTTGGTGGAACGATTGGTGTTGGTGGAACAATTGGTGTTGGTGGATTGTATGGAGTTGGTGGAGTTGGTGGAACTGGTGTTGGTGGGGTTGGAATATCTGTTTCCGTTACCACTTTATTCTTATGCCATTTCACTTCAGCTGATTGAGGTTCCTCAGTTTTAGGGATTGTTTTGTATTTTGGTTGCTCAGGGGCTTTTGGTTCAATTGGAGAAACTGGAGAAACCGGTGCGACTGGTGTTGGTGGAGTCGGTTCTTTAATTTTTTCAATTTCCTCCTTCACCGGTTTAACTGGCGCCACTGGAGATACCGGATTCAATGGAGTAGGCAATGTTGGTTTTACTTCATTAAATTTTGGCTCTACTGGGGCAACTGGAGAAACTGGAGCTGGCGGAATGACAAATGAACCTGGATTTTTTGGAAGACCAACATTTGAGTTGATTGCGAACCAATAAACAGTAGGTTGTCCAGCAGCATTAGCTCCATTAGCCGTAAAGACTAAGTGACCATCAGACATCTTCAAGCCTGCTCCACCATAATAGAGGTATGGAGAAGATGGATCATCCCAACCACGAAGAGTCGCTGAAGATTCCCCATTAAAGACGGCACCATGTTCAATATATTGGTTATCTTTATCAGATGTTACCTCTTTAGTAGCAGAGTCATAAGAAATACTTGAGTTTGGAATTTGAATGTATTTATTATTTTCAATATTTACAGACTCTTGGTGCTTCACATTTTCAAATTTCTTCTTAGGTGTGAACGTAATTTGACCTGTAGTGGCATTTACTTTGTATGAACCAAGAACATCATCCTTACCTTCAAAAGTAAATTCTTCTGTACCAATAGAATGACCATTTCCTCCACCTGAAGTATTGACAGATGTTGCATCAATCACAGTTTCTTCACTAACTGCGAATTCGCTACCATTCCATGTTGCTTTTTGTGCCACAATCTTGATCGGATTTTCAGCAGAGATAGTGACATCAGCTGTTCCAAAATCAGCTGTTCCATTTTTAACAACAACCGCATTGTTTTCAATGCTCATGGATGAACCATCTGCATATGGATCCCAAGTTCCACGAACGGTATTCCCATTTTTATCTTTAGCTTCTACTGTAAGGGCACGAGGTTTATCTCCACTATCTACATAAGAAGCACCTGTCCAGTGGTTGAGGGAGTTCAATGCTACAATCGCATTGTGTTGTGTCAAATCAAACTTATTACCATTACCATCATAGAATTCAACGTCGACAGCAACCTTAACGGGTTTGTTTTGGTCTGTTGAAGCTCCAACCGTAAGGGTTTCAGTTGGGTCTGCACTGACTGCTGCAATCCCTTTGCCATTATTTGATGGAAGGCTCAAAATCTCATAGCGGTAAATTACGCGCTTGATTGGATGCATATCCTTTTTATTTTCACGCATGCTGGACTGATTCAAATTGTCATAGGTTACAACAAATTTGTCGCCTTCCTTCACTTGAATGTATTCAGTTTTATTATTGGCCCAAGGACTAGTCGCTACAATATCTGAAGCTTCCAATTTATTGGAATCATATTGATGCACATTGCTTGTATTCAAACGAGCTTGAGCATCACGAGTGAGGTAAGTACTGATGCCGTCAATGGTATGAGTTGCACCACCTTCACGTTGGAAGGTCAAATCTTGAACAGTTTCAACATCTTTTAGATCTTGGAAACCATTGTCATTCATATATTTTTCATACGCTTCTTTAGCATCTTTGTATTGAGCCAAAGCGGTTTCAATACTTGCAAGTTTCGCTTGATAAAGTTTTGCATATTGTTCATTCACAGCATCATAACTTGATTTTGCTTTATCATAAGCTGCTTTTACAGCCACAAACTCAATTTCGTTTGAAGCGTACTTAGCTTTTGCTTCCTCAAATGCTTTCTTATCTTCCTCATACTGAGATTTATTATTTTTATATAAATTTTTTGCAGCTGTTAAATCTTTTGCTTTTTTTGTAAGTTCCTTAGTAGGTTTTCCGTCTTTGTCTTTTTCTACTTCTTTTTCTTCATCTTCTACAATCGTATTACTTTCTACAATATCAACTTTTGCATTTTTGTAGATTGCTTTAATTTCTTTTTCGAATTTGTTAAATTTGTTTACTACTGTATCGTATTCAGTTTTAGCTTTAGCATAAGAAGTTGCAGCCGTATCATATTCTAATTTATCTTTTGCATATTGTTCTTGTGCTTTTTGATAATCTGATACCGCCTTATTATATTCTTCAGTAGCTTTGTTATATTTTGCCACTTCTGAATCATACTGAGCTTTTGCAACATCATAACTTGATTTTGCTACATCGTATGCTGTTTTAGTTGAATCATAACTAGCCTTGGCTGTTTCATATGATGTTTTCTTATCATTATAATTTTCAGCATCTACATCATATTTTGCTTTTGCAGTTTCATATGCTGATTTCTCTGCTTCATATTTAGCTTTCAGCGCAGCATATTCCGCCGAATCTGTCCCACCAGTAGATGTTGCAACATTATAAGCCACTAGAGCAGTATCGTATGCTGTCTTAGCTTCATTATATGCTGCTAGATCTTGTTGGTATTGTTTTTCAGCTGCAGTATATTCTTTAGTTTGTTGATCGAATTTATTCTCAGCAGCTGCTTGAGCAAGTTTATTTTTTTCAAACTCTGCTTTTTTAGATTCGTATGATTCTAATTCCTTATCATATTGAGCTTTAGCTACATTATACTGAGCAAGAGCGGCATCGTAAGAAGTTTTTGCAGTATTGTACGATGCTGTTGCATCGGTAAAACTCAACTCATTATCAGCATATTTTGCTGCATCTGTTTCATATTTAGCTTTACTAGTTTCATAAGTTGCTTTTGCAGCTTCGTATTGCTCCCTAACTAGTTTATAGGAATCAGAGTCTTTACTTGAAGTTGAAGTAGAAGCTGCTTTATATGCTGCTAAAGCTTCTTCTTATGCTTTTTGGGATTCTGCGTAAGAAGCTTTCGCTTTTTCATATTCAGCTTTTTGAGTCTGATATGCTAATAAATCATTCTGGTATTCAGTATTAGCTTGATCGTAGTCAGCCTTTGCTTTAGCATTTTCAGCTTCTACTTGCTTTTGTTCAGCTAATTTTGCTTCATACTCAGCTTTGGCCTTTTTGTAGTTTTCAACGACTGTGTTGATTTCAGCTGTTTGAGCTTTATTATCTGCTTCTGCTGCTGCGATAGATGGTTGGACTTTTTCAGCTTCTTCTGTAACGGTCACACCTTCTGTAGCTGCATCAGCTTTTGCTTTTTCAAGTTCTGGTGATTCTACATAAGTCGTCGTAACTGTTTTATTTCCTTCTGTCACAGTTGTAGATGTCAACTTAGAACTTGTTGCAACAGCTACATCACTTGTTGTTGTCTCTGTAGTGGTTGCTTCAGTTGCAGGCGTTGTTGCCTCATCCGCTTTCACTTCTGCTCCGTAGGTATTAACAGTAGCCAATCCAGCGATGGCTAATGAAACAACACCGACTGATAACTTACGAATTGAAAATTTTTCCTGCTTCGAAACATGTTCACGATAGCTTTTCATTTTCAAAACTCTCCTTTTTTGTTTAAAAAAATCTCACTGTAGAGGCAAAAATATGCTACTTTCAGTTAACTCCATTGTATCACAATCAACCATTTCTACATATTTGTTAATTTAATTTTTTATTTTACTTTAAATATATAACAACTTGAATCCCCAAACCTTCCTTGCCTTCCCCATCTTTTAGTTGAAAATATATGTAAACGCCTTTGAAAAAACCTTTATTTTCAAGGGTTTTCAGGACGCTTTCTCTTTTTATAAATTTCACCGGAAGGCTTTTTAAAGGGAAGTATTTTTTTATACCAATAAATTAGATTTGAAGACTGAAATAAAAATTTATGTAATTTTTTCCCTTTAGGGGTGGCAAAATTCAAAAAAACAACACTTTTTGCAGAGTGTCCATCCCCTAAACTAGCTCCATTTCTTTTCCAAAATAAGAAGTAATGAAAAAGACCAAGGTCTTATGGACCTTGGTCTAACAACTAATCATTAGTTTAAGTGCCAGATGTCTTCGTTATACTGAGCGATCGTACGGTCAGATGAGAAGAATCCTGCTTTCGCAATGTTAACGATGACTTGATCCAACCATGCATCACGGTCTTCGTAATCAGCCAACATGCGTTCTTTGGTTACAATGTAGTCTTCCAAGTCAAGAAGAGTCATGAACCAGTCTTTGTTGATCAATTCATTGTGAAGACGAGTCAAGCGTTCTTTGTCCCCAACAGCAAGAACGGCATCGCTGACGATGAAGTCTACCAATGGTTTGATGGCTTCACGTTCATAGAAGTCTGCTGATTTGTATGCTGATTTAGCGTAAAGATCGATAACCGTTTCTGAATCTTCACCGAAGATATAGATGTTGTCACGTCCAACCAATTCAGCGATTTCCACGTTAGCTCCATCCATCGTACCAAGTGTCAATGCACCATTCAACATGAATTTCATGTTACCAGTACCTGAAGCTTCCTTCGAAGCAAGAGAGATTTGCTCAGAAATATCGCTAGCTGGGATCAAGTAGCTTGCAGCAGTTACGTTGTAGTTTTCTACCATAACAACTTGCAAGTGTGGAGCTACCGCTGGATCGTTTGCAATCACTTCAGACAAGCATAGGATCAAGTGGATGATATCTTGTGCAATGGTGTAGGCAGGAGCTGCTTTACCACCAAAGAGAACAGTGATTGGACGAGCAGGGATATTTCCAGCTTTGATGTCCAAGTATTTGTGGATCACATACAAAGCGTTCATTTGTTGACGTTTGTATTCGTGAAGACGTTTGATTTGGGTATCAAAGATAGAATTTGGATTGATTTCCACACCTTGATGGTCTTTCAAGAAACGAGCCAATTTGCGTTTGTTGTGAGACTTGATGTTTTCCAATTTTGCTTTGACTGCATCTTTATCTTCATAAGAAAGAAGGTCTTCCAATTTAGATGCGTCATGGTGCCAGTCACGTCCGAGGATATCATCCAAGTAGTGTGACAAGGTTGGGTTAGCATGCATGAGCCAACGACGGAATGTGATACCGTTTGTTTTGTTGTTGAATTTTTCAGGGTAAATGTCGTAGAAGGCTTTCAACTCAGAATTCTTCAAGATTTCTGTGTGAAGTGCTGCTACCCCGTTTACGCTAAATCCATAGTGGATATCCATGTGTGCCATGTGTACACGATCGTTTTCATCGATAATTTGAACAGCTGGATCTTTGTATTCAGCGCGAACACGGCGGTCCAATTCTTCAATGATTGGAACCAAGTGAGGAACCACTTCTTGCAAGAATTCAAGTGGCCATTTTTCAAGGGCTTCTGCAAGGATTGTGTGGTTAGTGTAGGCTGTCATGCTACGAACGATAGAGATGGCTTCATCCATTCCAATACCACGTTCTGTCAAAAGACGGATCAATTCAGGGATGACCATTGATGGGTGAGTATCGTTGATTTGGACAACAGCATAGTCAGCAAGGTCATGCAAGTTGCTTCCTTTTTCGATGGCTTCGTCGATGATCAATTGTGCACCATTTGATACCATGAAGTATTGTTGGAAGATACGGAGCAATTCCCCTTGACGGTTACTATCATCTGGGTACAAGAAGAGGGTCAAGTTGCGAGCGATATCTGTCTTGTCAAAGTTAATACCATCTTCAATAATAGATGAATCAACTGAATCCAAGTCGAACAAACGCAAACGGTTCTTGGTATCGATCTTGTAACCAGGTACGTCGATATCATAAAGGGTAGAAGTCAATGTGAAGTGTGCAAATGGCACTTTGTAGCTACGACTTGAACGAACGAGCCAGCTTTGATCAGTCAACCATGCGTTTGGAATCGTTTCTTGTTGGTTGTTTTTAAATACTTGTTGGAACAAACCAAAGTGGTAGTTCAAACCAACCCCATCCCCTGTCAAACCAAGGCTTGAAATAGAGTCGATAAAGCAGGCTGCCAAACGTCCCAAACCACCGTTACCAAGTGATGGTTCCAATTCCACTTCTTCGACTTCGATCAAGTCTTTACCAGCATCTGACAATTCTTTTTTGACATCGTCGTAAAGACCCAAGTTGATCAAGTTATTAGACAAGAGTTTACCGATCAAGAACTCAGCTGAGATATAGTAAACTTTTTTCTTACCAGTATTTAATTTCTTTTGGGCACTTGCTTGCTTGGTGTAATTAAGCAAAGCAAGGTACAATTCTTCATTTGAACATTCAGCAATTGTTTTTTGATGATGATCAATCACATATTTTTGTAATGATTCCATGTTAGGAGTCTCCTTTGTTTCAACAATTTTTTAATAGGGGGAAAGATTATTTTTCTGCTTTCGTAACTTCTTTTTTCAAGTCTTTGTTTTCACGACGATAGATCGTAGTGAAATCAAGCAATTCTTGCTCGACAGCTGGAGTCAATTGATCCGCTGTCATTCGCCATGACCAGTTACCACCGAGAGTAGATGGGAAGTTCATCCGAGCTGAGCCATCTAACTCAAGCAAGTCTTGCATCGTAGCAATCGCCATGAAGCTGACGGAAGCAAAGACGGTGCGAAGCATAGCATGCGGTACAGATTCGTACTCTTTCCGGTTGGTATAACGAGCAAGATACTCACGAGTTGGATCGTCGATTTCATTGCGGTACCATCCAAGAACTGTGTTGTTATCATGTGTTCCAGTGTACATCACAGAGTTGTTTGGTGCCAAGTGAGGGCTATCGATACTTTCATCGTCAGGATTGAAGGCGAATTGAAGAATCTTCATTCCTGGGAAGCCAGTGCGTTCACGAAGTTCGATGACTCCGTCTGTCATGAAGCCAAGGTCCTCAGCGATGATGTTCAAATCACCGAGCTCTTCCTTCACGGCTGCAAAGAGTTTGTAGCCAGGACCTTTGACCCATTTACCTGGTGCTGCAGTTTCAGAACCAGCAGGGATTTCCCAGTATGATTCGAAACCACGGAAGTGGTCGATCCGAACGATGTCATAGATCTTGAAGCTTTCACGCAAGCGTTCAATCCACCATTGGTAGCCATCTTTGTCCATTGCTTCCCAGTCATAGATTGGGTTCCCCCAAAGTTGACCAGTTGCTGAGAACTCATCTGGCGGGCATCCTGCGATGCAAGTCGCTTTCCCGTTTTCATCTGTTTTGAAGAGATGAGGATTAGCCCACATGTCGCTTGAATCTTCCGCTACATAGATTGGCATATCTCCCACAATTTCAATGTGGTGGTCGTTGGCATAAGCTTTCAAGGCCAACCATTGTTGGAAGAAGAAGAATTGAGTTACACGATGGTAAGTCAATTTATCAGCCAATTCTTCACGGTATTTAGCCAAAGCTTTTGGCTCACGCGCACGAATAGCTGCATCTGGCCACTCTGTCCAAGCTTTCAAATCAAAGTATTCTTTAATAGCCATGTATTCTGCGAAGAGCTCCAACCAAGAAGCATTGGCTTCACAAAATTCTTGGAATTCTTTTTGATCACCTGATTTTAAGAAATTGGCAACTGCTTTTTCAAGCAAGGGACGACGTTGTTCGAAAACCTTTGCATAATCCACTTGAGTAGGATTTTGACCAAAGTCCACTCCTTTAAGGTCTGCTTCTGTCAACAAACCTTGCTCGATCAAAAGATCGAAATCAATAAAATGAGTGTTCCCAGCAAAAGCTGAGAAAGATTGGTATGGAGAATCTCCATAACTAGTTGTACCAAGCGGCAAGATTTGCCAGTAACGTTGCTTGGTCCGAACGAGGAAATCAACAAAATCATATGCTGATTGACCGAATGATCCGATCCCGTATTGTCCAGGAAGGGAAGAAATGTGCATCAAAACACCACTTTGACGTTTTTTCATGGGTTACCACCTTTTTTTATTTCTTTGAAGCCTGCGATTCGGTGCACGGTATGGGTATCGTTGCAGAGTCGTATCCAGCTCTCAAGCGGCTCTACTCTTTGTTAAAAATCGAACAGGCGCAACTCAGTTTACGCAATTTTTGCGAAAACGTTTGCGTACCATGTTATTATAAACTTTTTCCCTATTTTCTGCAAGGGATTTCTTAAAAACTTTTTTAACTTTTTTCAGAATGTCCTCACCCCCTTAGTGTATTCTTTCCTTTGGCTAATGTCAACAAATTTGATGCATTTTATAGAAGAAAGTTCGGAATTAAAATATTTTTAAAAAAATTGTTTAAAACTACTTGCAAACGTTTTCGCCTTGTGATATACTTAAGACGTTTTAGGAAAACGTTTGTCTAAAACGGTTTCTAATTATTATCTTTTTTTATTCTTTAGGAGGAATAAATCATGAAACGTACAATTTTACGTAGTGCTGCTGTACTTGGTACAGTTGGTTTTGCCGGCTTCTTACTTGCTGCTTGTAGCAATAACTCATCAGGTTCTTCTGAGGCAAGTAAAGAAATCAACGTCTATGTAGACAAAGGCTACAAATCTTATGTTGAAGAAGCTGCAAAAGCTTTTGAAAAAGAAAATGGCGTAAAAATTAACATCAAGACTGGTGATGCTCTTGGTGGATTGGATAACCTTTCTCTTGATAACCAATCTAAAAAAGCTCCAGACGTTATGATGGCACCATACGACCGTGTAGGTGGTCTTGGTAGCGATGGTCAATTGGCTGAAGTGACATTAAACAAAGATAGCCATACAGATAAAACAACTGAAGCTCTTGTAACAAACGGTGGTAAAGTTTACGGTGCACCTGCTGTCATCGAAACATTGGTTCTCTACTATAACAAAGATCTTGTAAGCGAAGCTCCAAAAACATTTGGTGATCTTGAAAATCTTGCAAAAGATAGCAAGTACGACTTCGCTAGCGAACCTGGTAAAACAACTGCCTTCTTAGCTGACTGGACAAACTTCTACTACACTTACGGTTTACTTTCAGGTAACGGCGGTTATGTGTTTGGTAAAGACGGTACAGATCCTAAAGATATTGGATTGAACAACCAAGGTTCTATCGATGGTATCGAATATGCAAAAACTTGGTATGCTAAATGGCCAAAAGGTTTGCAAGATACAAAAGCTGCTGCTAACTTCATCCAAACACAATTCCAAGAAGGTAAAACAGCTGCTATCATCGATGGTCCTTGGAAAGCTGCTTCATTGAAAGAAGCTAAAGTAAACTACGGTGTCGCAACGATTCCAACTCTTCCAAACGGAAAACAATACTCTGCCTTTGGTGGTGGTAAAGCTTGGGTTATCCCTGCAGGTGCGAAAAACCTTGATGGCGCTCAAAAATTCATTGACTTCTTGACAAGTACTGACCAACAAAAAGCTTTGTTTGACAAGACCAATGAAGTTCCTGCCAACACAGAAGCTCGTAAATATGCGGTTAGCAAAAACGATGAATTGACAACTGCCGTTGTTGATCAATTCAAGAATGCTCAACCAATGCCAAATATCTCAGAAATGAGTGCTGTTTGGGATCCAGCTGCTACTATGCTTTTCGATGCTGTAAGTGGTAAAAAATCTGCAAAAGCATCTGCTGACGATGCAGTGAAATTGATTAAAGAAACCATCGAACAAAAATTCGGTAGCAAATAAGACAGTTTTTAGGTGTGAGTAAGAGGTTGGAGACAAAGTCCCAACCTCTTATGTTCAATTTTCAAGCACAACTTACTGTCTGACTTGTCTTCTTGCTCTCTAGCAAGGACATTATAAGGAGATTTGAATGACTACAGAACAAAACCCTAAAAAGGCTATGTGGCTCTCTTTGATCCCGGGTCTTGGGCAAATTTATAACAAACAAAAAACCAAAGGCTATATTTTTCTTGCCGTAACCATTCTCTTTCTCGCCTATTTCCTAGGAATTGGAGCTGGAGAATTAGCGAAATTGGTTACACTTGGAACCGTCCGTGGACAAGATAATTCTCTCTTTATCTTGATTCGTGGCGCCTTCCACTTGATCATCACTGTTGTTTACTTCCTATTTTATGCCTTAAATATTAAGGATGCTGGAACAGTTGCTAAACGCATCAACAACGGGATTGCCGTTCCAAAAACCTTGAAAGAAATGGTTCAAGCCATCTATGAAAATGGCTTCCCATATTTATTGATTATTCCTTCATACATTGCTATGACATTTGCGATTATCTTCCCAGTTTTAGTAACTTTGATGATCGCCTTTACCAACTACGACTTCAAACATACCGCTCCAACAACCTTGCTTGATTGGATCGGGTTCCAAAACTTCACTAATATGTGGACCTTGAGTACCTTCCGCTCAGCCTTTACATCGGTTCTTGGCTGGACCTTGATTTGGGCCCTCGCAGCTTCTACTCTTCAAATCGTACTCGGTATCTTGACCGCTATTGTTGCAAACCAACCATTCGTAAAAGGAAAACGAATCTTTGGGGTTATCTTCTTGCTTCCTTGGGCTGTTCCAGCCTTCATCACTATCCTAACTTTCTCAAATATGTTTAACGATAGTGTCGGTGCTATCAATGCACAAGTTATCCCATTGTTTGCGAAGATCTTCCCATTCTTAGATGGCGTTTTGATTCCTTGGAAAACAGATCCTACCTGGACAAAAATTGCTTTGATTATGATGCAAGGTTGGCTCGGCTTCCCTTACATCTACGTCTTGACTTTAGGGATTCTTCAATCGATTCCAAACGATCTTTACGAAGCTGCTTATATTGATGGTGCCAACGGTTGGCAAAAATTCCGCAGCATCACTTTCCCAATGATTATGGCTGTTGCAGCTCCAACTTTGATCAGTCAATATACCTTCAACTTTAATAACTTCTCCATCATTTACTTGTTTAACGATGGGGGACCTGGTTCTGTCGGAGGAAACGCCGGATCTACAGATATCTTGATCTCATGGATCTACAAGTTGACAACCAATTCTTCTCCTCAATATTCAATGGCTGCAGCGGTAACCTTGATTATCTCTGTGATTGTGATCTCAATCTCTATGGTTGCCTTCAAGAAACTACATGCATTTGATATGGAGGATGTATAAAATGAAAAATTCAGTTCAATTTAAACGCCGCCTCAATCATTTCTTGACTTACCTGTACATGGTGGTTCTTTCAATCGTTATCATTTATCCATTGTTGATTACGGTTCTATCAGCCTTCAAATCAGGGAATGTCAGTGCCTTTACACTTGATTTTAGTGGCAATCTTAGTTTTGATAACTTCTCAAAACTTTTCTCTGAAACCCATTATGGCACTTGGTATATGAACACCTTGGTTATCGCCATTATCACCATGATTGTACAAACAAGTATCGTTACCTTCGCAGGTTACGCATACAGCCGTTACAATTTCTTGGCGCGTAAACAAAGTTTGGTCTTCTTCTTGATTATTCAAATGGTCCCAACCATGGCAGCCCTCACAGCCTTCTTCGTTATGGCTTTGATGCTGAATGCCTTGAACCAACCTTGGTTCTTGATCTTCCTTTATGTTGGTGGTGGTATTCCAATGAATGCCTGGTTGATGAAGGGATACTTTGATACTGTTCCAATTTCCCTCGATGAATCTGCGAAATTGGATGGAGCTGGACACTTCCGTCGCTTCTGGCAAATCGTCCTTCCTCTTGTTCGTCCAATGATTGCCGTTCAAGCACTTTGGGCTTTCATGGGGCCTTTCGGAGACTATATCTTGTCTAAATTCTTGCTTCGTGACGAAGTGAACTATACGGTAGCCGTTGGTCTTCAAACCTTTATCAGTGACCAAAAAAATCAAAAAATCGCCTTCTTTGCAGCCGGTGCTATTTTGATCGCGGTTCCAATCTGTATCTTATTCTTCTTCCTACAAAAGAACTTTGTTTCAGGCTTGACAGCTGGTGGAGATAAAGGATAAAATAGAATCTTATTTCAAGCACATTTTATTTTTAAGTTGAGGGTAGTATGGTGGATGCTTTACTACCCTTCGTTAAGAATAAAATCAATGCAAAGAGATTTCTCTTTGCATTTCTGATACTCTTATATTTAGAAAGGTCATATTATGCCCTATCCTTTTAATTATTTCGCAAGTATCTTCAATTTCCGCTCTTCTTTTGCAAACCGCAAAAAACTGAGCTGGTTCCAAATGATTTTTACTTCTTTCTTTCTAATCTCTATCACACTATTACCTGTGGCTCTGCAAAATGCTCAACTCAAAACCTATCCTTTGACAACCTTTGTCAGCGATGTGTTTGATCCTTTATCAACAGACGTTATGAAAGATATCCAAGAACACGTCGTGATCAAAGACCAAGAGCTCACCTATACAGGGACTAACCCTGTACACAAGACTTCAAAAGGACAGGTTATCTTAGGCCAAGAGGCAAAGGCTAGTGAAGGCAAGGAGTTAACACTCCATTTTGATCGCAAACAATTGATTATCTCAAAAGAGAATAAAGAACTCGCTACAGTCTCATACCAGGCTATTAATCAAGAGAGCCTTCGGGATAAAAAAAGCTTCACTCAAGCTATCTCTAGCGATTGGTTTCGCGACAATCGACTCCCTGTCAGTCTCTTTCTCGTGATTTTCTCTGGCTTCTTATCGACAGTCAATTATTTGATTCTCATCGTAGGGGCATCTTTCTTCCTCTACTTGACACGAAAATCTCGACTCTTTTCACTACAAACTTTCAAGGAATGTTTCAATTGTATTCTGAATTGCTTGGGACTCCCTATTTTACTGAGTGTCTTCATCAGTTTACTATTCCATCAAGTATTTACTACGACGATCATGATCCAAAATGTCTTATTTGTACTCTATCTTGCTATGGTATTTTATAAGACCCACTTCCGTGATCCAGACTATCACCGCTAGGAGGTTTTCTCATGCGTGTTACCATCAAAGATGTGGCGAAACTCGCTGGCGTCGCGCCTTCAACTGTCACGCGCGTCATCCAAAACAAATCCACGATTAGTGATGAAACAAAAAAACGTGTCCGTGAGGCCATGGTCGAATTGGACTACCATCCCAATCTTAATGCTCGCAGCCTTGTCAGCCAATCTAGTCAAGTCATTGCTTTGGTCCTACCAATCGACAGTGACGTCTTCTACCAGAATCCTTTCTTCCCAACTGTTTTAAGAGGGATTACCCAGATCGCGTCAGACAATGATTATGCCATCCAAATCTGTACGGGGCAAAATGAAGAACGGCGGCTCGACAACCTCAAACAACTCATCTACGGAAATCGTGTAGATGGTTTGATTTTCCTTTATTCCAACCCGAATGATCCCCTCGTTGAATTTGCGATCAAAGACAAGTTCCCCTTCCTCATTCTCGGAAAGGCAGCTTCACCTTTTGTATCGCTAGTGGATAATGATAATATCAAGGCTGCATTTGATGCGACGGATTATTTCATTCAACAAAACTACCGAAAAATTGCTTTTATCGGGGGAAACAAAGAACTGTTCGTATCTCAAGACCGCTACGAAGGTTATAAAGAAGCCCTCCAAAAAGCAGGGATTCCTCTCGATGAAAAACTGGTTCATTTCTCATTTGGTTTTATGTTGGAAGACAATTCTTATCAAATGATGGAGAGCCTTCCCCTAGCAGAGTTAGATGCCATCATGACAACCGATATTCTCGTTGCTGAAGGGGTGCGCCAATACCTATTAGAACACCAGCTGACAATCCCGATTATTTCCTTTGATTCGATTAAGCCACGACTCGATATTGAAGCCTATATTGACATCAATGCAGTGGAACTCGGACGTGAGTCTGTTCGGACAATTCTACAAATTATCAAGGATCACAAAGAAGGAAAAACCGTTTGCTACCGTCAATTGATTGACCATACCATTACGAAACTCTAGGAGTCTTTATGTCTACATTTACTGCTTATTTAGATGACCAAGACCTCATTCGTATCCAAAAGGGAGAGGAGCATATCCTTCCTTTTTATTTGAAAACGAACCAAGGTCATCTTGCCTTAATCCCTGTCAAAACGTCAAGTGCAGCGACTGACACAGGAGACTATTTCTTAAGCCCTATTCCACTTGAACTCGGAGAAGAGTACACCATCTACGATGCTACTGGAAATTCTTCTATACTCCACTATCGAAACATCGTTCGCAAACCCATTTTCGATCAAACCTTCACCTATAGTGGAGAAGATTTAGGAAGTTTTTACACACCAAATCAGACGCAATTTAAATTCTGGGCACCGATTTCGCAAGATGTGAGTCTCCATATCGAAGATCAGATCTATCCGATGACACGTACAGAAAACGGTGTCTGGAAACTCTTGCTCAAAGGGGATTGGGAAGGAGCTGCCTACCACTATGAATTTCGTGTCAATGGCCTAGAACGTCGGATTCACGATCCCTATGCTCTATCCTCTTTGGCCAACTCTGGAGACAGCTTGGTCATCGACCGGAAGAAGATTACACGTCCTATCACACGTGCTGCTCGTCAATTAGACCCGACAGAAGCAATCATCTACGAGATGAGCGTTCGGGACTTCTCTGTCCAAAAAGAGGCCGGCTTTAAACACCCTGGTAAGTTTAAAGGGTTGACAGAATCGCCTCAACTCAATGGTCAGATCCTTGGATTTGATTACCTTCAAAAACTTGGCATTACCCATGTACAGTTACTTCCTGTCTATGATTTCGGTAGTGTTGATGAAGAGAATCAATGGAAAGCCTACAACTGGGGTTATGATCCTGTCCAATACAATGTTCCAGAAGGTAGTTATGCCAGTGACCCCAACGATCCTTATGCACGGATTTGGGAACTCCAAGATGCTATTGCAACCTATCACCAATCTAATCTTAGTGTTATCATGGATGTGGTCTACAATCACGTCTACCAGGCCGATGAGTATGCATTTGAACAAATCGTACCCGGTTATTTCTACCGCTATAATGCAGAAGGAGAGCGGACCAATGGAACCTTCTGTGGGAATGATGTCGCAAGTGAACGTTCCATGGTAAGACACTATATCAAGCAATCCCTCAAGCAATGGGTTTCCCTCTACGGCTTTGATGGTTTTCGCTTTGACTTGATGGGAATCTTAGACATTCAAACCATGACAGAGATTGCAGAGGAGCTCCGTGAAATCTATCCTAACATCTATCTCTATGGGGAAGGGTGGAAGATGGATACAGGCCTCTCTGAAGACCAGCTCGCTCACCAGTACAACTCAAAACGATTACCAGATTTTGGCTTTTTCAGTGATAATTTCCGGGATACGGTCAAGAGAACACTCTTAGCCGATCACCGTCGTGATAGTCAACATCCAGCCAATGATTTTTCTAATATCCTAACAGCAAATGTCGGGAAAGTAGGACCTGCTCATTTCATCCAACCTCAACAAGCCATTCAGTACGTCGAATGCCATGACAATGCAACTGTTTTTGATTATTTCCAACTTGAAAAAGAAGAGATTCGTCTAGAGGAGCGAAAAGCTCTCTCACGCCTCGCTCTTCATTTGGTATTATTATCCCAAGGTGTACCTTTTATCCATGCTGGTCAAGAATTTTACCGCACAAAAGGGCTCGAAGACAACACCTATAACTTGCCAGATAGTCTCAACCAATTGGACTGGACATCCCTTTCAAAATGCCAAGAAGAAATTGCTTTTCTTGAAGAATTGATTGCTTATCGGAAATCACAGCCACTCCTTCGTTTGAAAAAAGGGCAAGAGATTCGCGACTACTGTGATGTCAAATGGTTGTCTGATCATCATTTGATCTACACGATTGAGAAAGATCGTGAAAAAATAACGATTCTCGTCAATATCGGTGATCAAGAAAAGACCTATCAACATCCGAGCGATAGCCAGCTGTTATTTGCCTATCCTCATGCCAACCTCCAAGCGCCTATTCCTAAAGGAAAGGAACTTTCTATTCCTGCCCATAGTTGGCTCCTTCTCCACGAAACTGAATCAACAAAATAAAGGTCACCACAATGTGGTGACCTTTATTTTTATTCTTCTGTTTCCACAAAGCGTCCAATGATATGAACGTTTTCTGAAATGGTGATAAAAGCCTGAGGATCAGCTTTTTTCATAATATATTTGAATTCATTAAACTCTGCACGCGTAATAACTGTCAGCAGAACCGCTTTTTCCTGATGGTTATAGGTTCCTTCTGCATTGTGGATAATGGTTGCTCCACGATGCAATTTTTTATGAATCTTTTCAATAATGGCATCCGGCTGGCTCGTTACGATCATTGCCTGCATCCGTTTTTGCTTGGTAAAGACAGCATCCGTTACTCGACTCGATACGAAGATGGTAATCATAGAGTAAAGAGCATACTTCCAACCAAAGGTCAGACCAGCGATCAACATAATGGTCCCATTGACCAAAAAGGAGATACTGCCGACATTCTTTCCTGTCCGTTTTCGAATCGTCAAACTGACAATATCGGTTCCCCCACTGGAAATGTTGTTCCGAAGAGCAAAACCAATCCCTGTTCCCATGACAACCCCACCAAATAGGGCATTCATGATCGGATCGTTGGTCAACGTAATCACTGGCACGAACTGAATAAAGAGGGAACTCATCGAAACCGTAATAAAGGTAAAGATGGTAAATTTATGGCCAATTTGATACCAAGCCACAATCATCAAAGGGATATTGATGGCATAAAAGGTCAAGGAAACGGGAATCGTAAAGCCAATAAAGCGTTGGCTCAGAACAGATAAAATCTGAGCTAGCCCTGTTGCACCGCTGGAGTATACATGTCCTGGTTGAAAGAAGAAGTTGACGGCAATCGCTGATAGAAAACCATACAGCAAGGAAGCTGACACTTTTTCATCGTATTTCTCACGGGAGATGCTCTTCAGCACGCGCAATAATTTAATGTTATAAGCTAGTCGCCGCACATGATAGCGAAATAGCTTATGAAAGCGAATTTTTTTCATTTTCAATCCATCGATTAGAAGAAAAGGAAAATCTTAGAGCAACTGATTCCTAGACTCTCCCTTTTCTCTCTTGTCCTATTCTTGCTCTGCTACTTCTACTTGAAGATTTAACTCATCCAATTGCTTTTCAGAAACGACAGAAGGAGCTTGTGTCATTGGATCTGTCGCCTTGTTATTCTTAGGAAAGGCAATGACTTCCCGAATATTATCTTCACCTGCAAGAAGCATCACGAAGCGGTCCAAACCAATCGCCAATCCTCCATGTGGTGGGAAACCATAATCCATTGCTTCCAACAAGAAACCAAATTGTTCATTGGCAGCTTCTTTTGTAAATCCAAGTGCCTTAAACATCCGTTCTTGTAAATCTTTATGATTAATCCGTAGGCTTCCTCCACCTAATTCATAGCCATTTAAGACGATATCATAGGCAATTGCTCGAACTTTTGAAAGATCTCCTTCCAATTCATGCTCTGTTTCAGCTTGTGGGAGTGTAAATGGATGGTGAGCAGACATATAACGGCCTTCTTCTTCAGACCATTCAAACATTGGCCAATCCACTACCCAAAGGAAGTTGTATTGATTGTTGTCAATCAAGTCAAGCTCTTTCGCAAGACGAACACGCAAAGCACCAAGCGTTGCATTGGCTACTTCAAGAGTATCTGCTACAAAGAGAACTAGATCCTTGTCTTCTAACTGTAAAGCAGCTGTCAAGTCACTTGTCAAGTCTGTCAAGAACTTCGCAACAGGACCATTCAAAGCACCCTCAGCATATTTCACCCAAGCAAGACCTTTTGCACCGTATTGCTTCGCAACTTCTGTCAATTTATCGATATCTTTACGAGAGTAATGATCCGCTGCACCTTTGACAACAATCGCCTTAACTGCTGGAGCTTCTGAGAAAACTTTGAAGTCTACACCCTTGACAAGCTCTGTCAAGTCTTGGAGCAACATTTCAAAACGTGTATCTGGTTTATCTGAACCATACAAGGCCATAGCGTCATCATAATTCATCCGTGGGAATGGGAGTGTTACTTCAATTCCCTTGGTTTCTTTCATGACACGTGCAATCAAGCCTTCTGTGATATCTTGGATTTCTTGATCACTCAAGAAAGAAGTTTCCAAGTCGACCTGTGTAAACTCAGGTTGACGGTCTCCCCGTAAATCCTCATCACGGAAACACTTCACGATTTGATAATAGCGATCAAAACCGGCATTCATCAACAATTGTTTTGTAATCTGAGGACTTTGTGGAAGGGCATAGAAATGACCCTTATTGACACGGGAAGGAACCAAGTAGTCACGTGCTCCTTCCGGAGTTGACTTAGAAAGAAACGGTGTTTCCACATCAATAAATTCTAATTCATCCAAGTAATTGCGGATTGAATGGGTTACTTTTGCACGGAGTTTGAGGTTTTCCAACATCTCAGGACGACGAAGGTCTAAGTAGCGGTAACGAAGACGGGTATCATCATTGGCTTCAATTCCGTCCTTGATTTCAAACGGTGTAGTTTTGGCAGTATTGAGAACCGTAATAGCTTCTACCTTGAGTTCTACTGCTCCTGTAGGCAAGTTTGGATTAGCTTGTTCACGAGCTTCTACAAGACCTGTCACTTCTACAACATATTCACTACGGATGCTTTCAGCTGTAGCCATCACTTCTGCACTAACTGTTTCTGGATTGATCACCAATTGCATGATCCCTTCGCGGTCGCGTAGATCGATAAAGATCAAACCACCCAAGTCACGACGACGGCTAACCCATCCTTTCAAGGTAATACGAGTTCCAATGTGTTCTTCACGAACACGTCCAGCATACATTGAACGTTTCATTTCTAATTAATCTCCAAACTAATATTCTTCCTTCTATTTTACCATAAAGACCCGCAGAAAGTGGCCTTTAGCTCAACTTTTTCAGTCACCAACTTCTTTAATTATCGTGGCTCTCTTCTTTCTTTTTGGGATCATCGTAGAGAGTGGGTGCTAGCACCTTCATTAAAGTCGCCGTCCCAAATCGCAAGACAGCTGCTGCTAGTCCAAAAATAGGGGATAGGTAGCGGAAAAAGAAATCTCCCCTAAGTACATAGGTCATGCCACCCACAATAAAAAAGATGACAATTCCCTGAACGATTGCGTAAAACCAAATTTTTTTCACACTATTCTCCTTTTCACAAACCAGCTGACTTATCCACTGTTTTTTATCACTTATCCACAAAAATGTGGATAACTTTCACCTTTTGCTCCCTCAAAAGAGGAAGTGTCATCAGCACCAGGACTTGTTTTCATCCATTTACAAGGAAGTTTCCCACAACCTGTGGATAACTCTCTTGCTCGTTTGTGACTTTCTCGTCACTTTCCTCACAAATCAAGGAGCCAGGATTTGATCCTGCCCCCTTTGATCAAGCATTATTTAAATTCGTCTGGTGTCCCTTTATATTGAGCCCAGTCTTTACTGAAGAAGCGATCATTTAGATGGTAAGTTGGTGCTTTTTCAGCCTTTGTGACAAAGGGATTGACCGCTTTATCAAAGGCTAGCCAACCATTCCATCCCATATGAATCGTATCTTCCATAAAGTAGGGCTGATCACCATCTTTAGAAAAGTCTGCAATATTGGTGAATCCTTGACTTTCCAATTGGTAACGAATCTTTTGAACAGCCTGTTCATATTTTTCTTGGCTCAAGCCTGTGTATTTCATCCATTTGGCATTAACTGGAGGAATGACAAAGATGACATTGGTCCGAGATTTAGCAAACTGGTCTAGAACCAATTGCAAGTCATTGTACTCAGGAGATTGAACATAGGATTCGTTTTTTTGGAAACCTTTTAGTTTCTTCAACTTCATTTTTAAACGAGTATTGTAAAAATGATTGCTGATTCCAAGGTCGTTGTTATTGGTTTTGACTTTTGCTTCAGCCGTTGCAATTTCTTCCAATTTCTCATATGAGAATTGATCTGGTAAATCTTGTAGACGTTTTTTGACCTTCTTATCGTAATTCCCGTTTGTACGCGTTGCAAGATTACTAAACAAAGCATCTTCGCGTTGGACAAGGTGGGAAACAAACTGGTTCAAAGACTGATCAAATCTGGAAATTTTCTTTCCTTGAGAAATGTTCGTTACAACACTTTGAAAGGCGACATTTGGATACTGTTGTAACAAACGCTTTGCAGCATACTGGGATGCAGCATCCTGTTGGTGATTGGCAATAAAGCTATTCAACTGATCGCTATTAAAGAATTGTTGAAAAGCAGAGGAATCGTATCCCTTCTTAGTGAACCATTGCGGAGAAACTACATAAACAGCTGTATTGTCCTTGAGTTCTGGCAAAATCTGTTGCATTCCAAAATACTGGTTCAAAGAAGCCGCACCACGTTCTCCTAAAAAGTAGGGTCTGTAATTGCGGTCATATTTTTCAGCCAAAACCGCTGGATGCACCACATCAAAGCGCAACCACTCACTGGAGCCGAAATAAGGGACAAAGCGATGCTGTGGATCAGAGAGTGCTTCTTGTTTCTTTGTACGACTCTTGAATCCTTCTGCATTCAGACTTACCGCAGCTTTTTTCTCTTCGGTATAGTTGTGCTTATGATTGATTGGATAAAAGAATAATAAAGCTGTTACCATGAGGAGCGCGCAAAATACGGGCCCTAAAATCAGCCACAAACGCTTAAGCATTCTGAAGCTCCGTTACACCTTCTACGATCTTGTTAGCAGTATTCCAATCATCGCGTCCAAATTCAGATACAGGAACACGGATGCCAAAGCGATTTTCCAGTTCTACAATCAATTCGACTGTTCCCATACTATCAAGGACACCCGCATCAAAGAGATCCTCATCCATCATGTCTGAGACATCTTCCATAAACAATTCGTCAATAATTTCAATTACTTGTGATTTTACATCCATTTTTCTATTCTCCTTTTATTTCAATTTTGGGAACCATTGCTGATCCAAGAATCCTGAGAAGATCAGGAAGGACAACATCACTGTATTAAAGGTGATAAAGATCCCCAAAGCCTTGGTCCAACGATTGTCCGGTATCGGATCCAATCCTTTTGCTTTTCTTTCTTTATTGATGGTCTTTTTCTTACGAATCCAAGCATCATTGATAACCATTCCAAGCCCATGGAAGAGCCCATAAGCGATATAGTACCAGGTCACCCCGTGCCAGAATCCCATGACCAACATATTAATAATGTAGGCAACATTTGAGGTCGTGATCCGGCTCTTGAACACTTTATTGCGCATCAGAACCATTACGAGACGCATAAAGACAAAATCACGGAACCAGAAAGATAAACTCATATGCCAGCGGTTCCAGAATTCCTTTAAATCACGTGATTTAAAAGGACGGTCAAAGTTGATGGGACTTTTAATCCCCATCAAATTGGAGGCCGCTAAAGCAAACATCGAATACCCTGCGAAGTCAAAGAAGAGGTCAAAGCCATAAACATACATGACTCCCAGTGTTCCGATGTTGAAGAATCCACCTTGAGACAAGGCATAGGTCTGCACATGACCTAACAATAAGTGGCCAAAAATATGAGCTAGGATAAATTTATAAAGGAAGCCATACATAATGTACTTAACAGCTTGCTCCAACATATCCAATAATTCTTCGCGCTCAGGAATGGCTTTATAATCCTCATTAAAACGCTTGAAACGATCAATCGGCCCACTTGAGAAGGTCGGCATAAAGAGCATAAAACGTAAGAATTCCCAGAGCGTGAATTCTTTCAAGACACCATCTCGCATTTCGATGATCATTCCGACAGCTCGGAAGGTCAAATAAGAAATCCCTAAAAATCCAAACAAGGATTGGTGTCCATTCTTGATCGCTGGCTCTACCTTAACAAAGATCAAGGGCAAGACAGACAAGAAGGAATGAAGATAGAAAATCCACTTATTGTCCGCTTTCTGACGATAAAATTTGTAGGAATACACAATCAAGATTTGCCAGACTACGTAAAAGAGTAAGGCATAAATTTGCTTGAGATTCGAACCTGTCAGCATCAAAATGATAAAGATCAGACTCACAAGTCCTTCATATACCGGAAACCGCTTTTTGAAAAAGAGACCCACAAAGATCGGCAAAAAAGCTAGAATGAGGTAGATAAAATAGATCGGTGTTCCATAGTGTTCTAAATGAGGGAGCTGTTTCAAAAACTCGATCATCGGTTGTTAACCTCGCTAATCAACCCTTTGATGTCGATTTTCCCGTTTGGTGTTAATGGCAGGCTGTCACGATAGAGGAATTTTGAAGGCATCATATAAGACATCATGATGTTTTCTAAATCTTCCTTAATGGCTTTCGTGATATCAATTTCGCGCTCAAATTGTTCTTTGACGCCCTCTTTTAAGATGACATAGGCCAAGAGATTTTGGACCTTGTGATCTTTATTATAACGCGGTACTGCGACTGCTGAGTCAATATACTTCGATTTATTCAAGTTTTGAGAGACATCCTCTAGCTCGATACGATAACCGTTAAACTTGATTTGGAAGTCCATCCGACCACCATAGAGAAGAAGGCCTTCATCCGTCATGGTTCCGACATCTCCCGTATGGTAGGCTGGAAGACCTTCAAATTCGAAGAAGGCTTCTGCTGTTTTCTCTGGATTATTCATATAACCTTTTGAAACGGCTGGGCCAGATACGATGATCTCCCCTTGCTCACCATTTGGCAATTTGTTTCCTGCCTCATCAATAATGAAGGTTGGAGAATCTTCTTTGGTATAACCAATTGGTAGACGTTTCAAAGTCGCTAACATCTCATCTGTTACGGCTACAGCCGAAAGAGCTACAGTTGCTTCTGTTGGCCCGTAAGCATTGATGATACGCGCATTTGGGAAACGCTCGCGCAATTTTTGAGCGGTTTTAACCGTTAACTCTTCCCCATCAAAGTAGAAATGGGTAATGCCTGGCATCTTTTCAGCATTGAAATCTTCAGACAACATGGCCATATCTGCGAAAGATGGTGTTGAAGTCCAGATCGCAATCGGAAGGGAAAAGATGGTCGCGAAGAGTTGTTTGAAGTCTTGAGTAATGGCTGATGGAAGAGCAAAAAGGGTTCCTCCAAGAGCCAAGGTCGGTGCCCAGTACATGACAGACAAGTCAAAGGAATAGGGCGGTTGCGCCAACATTTGCGGACGCTCTGGCGTTGCAAATTCCTTGTCCGTAATCATCCAGTTGGTAAAGCTGAGCAAGTTATCGTGCGAAATTTGCACCCCTTTTGGTTTCCCAGTTGTCCCTGAGGTAAAGATGATGTAGTAGTTATCATCCCCTTTGACCGGATGTTTCAAGTCATAGGCATGCTGAGCCGCATAAGCTTCACGCACTTTCTCCAAGGACATGATTGGAGCAGCTGGGTTTTCCAATGGAAATTCATTGATGGCAATAATCAAGCTTGGCTCTGCTACTTCAACAATGGCAGACACGCGCTCCAAGGCAGAGTGGCTATCAATTGGGATATAGGCATGGCCAGATTTTGTCAAGGCCACAAAGGTTGCTAACATTTCATATTCTTGACCACCAAAGACCACTACAGGTGACTTTTCAGGAAGTCCCATTTGGTCGATGTGGGCAGCCAAGCTATCTGAATCAGCCTTCAATTGGCCATAGGTATGCTCCTCACCAAGGACATTGTAAACCGGATAGTCTGGTTGTAGTTGCGCATAACGTTCAATTGTCTCGATCATATCAGTAATTGGTTGGTTTGACACGGCTAGGAGTCTCCTTTTCTAAAATTCGTTGTAGATAAAGCCACCCTGACCTTGACCAAGGTAACTAAAGAAATAAAGTAGGGCTAGGAAAATGGCGAAATACAAGACCGTCTGCCCGATAAATTTATAAAGTGTTTTATGTTTCATAAGTTTCACTCTTCATTTTGATTGTTATTCACTATTTTACCATTTTTTATACCAAGTAAGCAATCTTAAACATAGTGAGAATGTGGTAGAAAACGTTATCATTTCAGATCATCAAGCCGTTTAACGAAAGCATTTTTCTTTAATCAGTTTTCTGGTTGAAATCCTATTCTATTTTACATTGCCTTGATGAATCATGGGTCATAGACGACATCTTCAAAAATAGCAGTCTTTTTCATAAGGGATTCCTTCAATTTTTTAGAAACAGTATACCACTTTTTCTTAAAAAGTTCTTAAAACCCTAAAAAACTATCCTAAAGTAGGATAGCAGTTATAAATTCTTTCTTTTCTTCGCTTTCTTTGTCAGAGCGACATCACAATTTTCAATCTCGCTAATCAATAGATTAGCAAGGCCAAAATCATCGATGTTCGATTTCATATTTACTTCATAGTTCAAGGTCAGTTGTTCTCCAGCTTGGGCCGTTGTGACAGAAATAAAGTCAATTTCTGAACAACTTTGGTCCAACAACTGGCTGATTTGTTCTGCAACAGAATCTTGTTTTGAGACGGTAATAGTCAAATGGCGGCGCCGTTGATGGTCTGCCTTACTCTGTTTGTTCTCCAATACCAGCCACACTCCTAGTAAAGAGAGGGTTGTTAAAATGGCCAATAAAAGATAGCCAGATCCAGCTGCCAGTCCTATAATCATAGCTAAGAAAATGGCAATCAACTCTCTAGAACCACTCGTAGCCGAACGAAAACGGATCAAACTAAAGGTCCCTGCCACTGCAATCGAGGTTCCCAAACTTCCATTGACCAAAAAAATCACTAAGGTCATCATAGAAGGAAGCAAGGTCAAACTAATGACAAACTCTCGAGTGTACAGTGTCCGGTATTTATAGGTCCAAGATAGGGCTATTCCTAGAAAGAGGCTGACCAAAAGGGCCAGCAGTAAGCGCAAGGGATCCACCGTTGCTGTGGCATTATTAAAAATAGAATCAAATAGATTAGACATAGGCAGCACCTACCGTTTCTTCCACTGGTCTTGGGGCATAATCCAATCCTTGTGATTTATGATAAGCTCAGCTATATTTTGAAAATTTCTGCTTGACCAAACCATACTTCTCTAAAATATCCTTTAACCATTGAGGTTCTTGTCCGGGAGCCTTAATTTCCATGATCACGAAGTCATCCTCTAACAAAGGTTCTCCTTTCTTCCCATGAAAAAGACTAACAGCTTGATCACGAAAGACTAAGTTTTGATCGATTGTCACGCGAATTTTCTGATAAGGATAACCCTGAATGGATTTCTTTTCTTTGAGAGACAAGCGATCATAGTAAATGAACATCCGTGGTTCCAATCGATGACCATAGCGTTTACGCAATCTCTGAATCTCTTGCACTAAGTCTGGATCTTGTACCTGATGATCTACTGTCCCATCTGTCATCAAGTTGATAATGGCTTGTGAAGTAGCGACTAGACGGAATTTATGGCCAATTCCTTCTTCATCTTTTGACTTCACTTCTAGAAATACTGGACTGTCTGCTTGAGGTGTTTCTATATAAGTCCGCATCCGAATTTTTTCACGGCGGTGTTGTTTGGCAAGAGCATCTTGAATGACCTCAAAGTTTTCCGTATCAAAATAAATATTTGAAATAGTTGAAGTTGGGTAATCATCTTCTATGACGTATTCTTTTAAGTCTTTGATCAAGTCTTTTACGTCATCTTTTGCGACGATATATTTTGTTTCGATTCGTTTAAAACTTGTCTCAATTGTTTTTTTCATGTTTCTACTCCTTTAAGGGGGATCTATTGTTTCTAACCTTCAGTAAGTATGAATACGACTTACGTGCTTTCTAGTTTAATAGGACTTTCTTAACTGGTCATTAAGCCAAACTTAAAGAAAACTAAAGTTAAGGTTCCTTTCAGAAAAACTTTAGGAAACTTTCAGCTAGCAACTTTAGACTAGGAGCATATCAATTGAACGAGAGGAAAAGCTCATGAAATCAAACAAATGGAAATTTTTATTAACGGGGGCCGCAACCCTCGCCTTACTGACAGCTTGTACTCAGGCGTCATCACAATCAGCTACAACAAGCGCAACAACAACTGCTTCTAGTGTCTCAAAGAAAACGACTGAAACCAAGCAATCTGACTATTTTACCGAAAAAGATTCAGATACCTCATATGATGAAAGTAAAGCATCTACTGTCAAACTATCTGGTTCGTCTGCAACTGTTTCAGGGGATGGCGTAGCCGTTTCTGGATCAACTGTGACCATCTCGAAGGCCGGAACTTATGTCATCTCTGGTGAATCCGATAGGGTTCAAATCAAAGTCGAAGCAGGTGACTCAGACGATGTCACATCGTCTTGAAAGGCGTTACCATGACCAACACCAACGCGCTAATTTCTGCTACGAAAGCAGGTCATGTCTACCTTACCCTAGCAGATGGCACGATCAATACCTTGTCTGATTCAAGTTCAAATAATGATGAAGATGCCGATGCAGTGATCTTCTCTAAAGGCGACCTCACTATCAATGGTTCAGGTACGCTCAACATTGATGCCAAGAAGAACAATGGTATCAAGGCTAATGACACTCTCCATATCACAGGTGGAACCTATAAGATCACGGCTGTAGGAGATGCCTTCAACGTCAATGACGAACTCAATATCACTGGTACGACCATGACCATCGATGCAGATGAAGATGCAGTCAAGGTGGATAATGATGAAGATACTTCGGTCGGAACCATGTATCTTTCAGACAACAAAATGACCATCACCGCAGGAGACGATGGAATCCATGCTTCTGGTGATCTGATCATCGATAGCGGAACCTACAAGGTAACCGATTCTGTCGAAGGTCTAGAAGGAAAATCGATCACCATCAACGGTGGAGATATCACCATCTATGCAACCGATGACGGTGTCAATGCGGCCAATGCCAATGCTAACCAAGATGAAATTTTCTTCACTATGAATGGTGGAACCCTCAACGTTGAAGTTGGCCAAGGTGATACCGATCCAATTGATTCGAATGGAAATATCACTGTTACCGGAGGAACCATTAAATTAACGGGACAATCTGGATTCGACTTTGATGGTACTGCTACCTACACTGGCGGAGACATCTATATCAACGGTGAAAAACAAACGGAAATTGTCAACTCCATGCCTGGAGGCGGTGGGGCTCCAGGTGGTGGCGGACCTCAAGGCGGTGGACCTGGAGGTGGGCATCCATAATAACAAATAAAGGCAGGATTTCTTCCTGACCTTTTTTTGTTACCCTTTTTATGATAGAATAGAAAATCAATCAGCTTATCGAAAGGAACATGATGAAAAAACAAACACTCCCTCTTTTCTTCACACTGTTGCTGTCTCTTCTTTTTCTATCAGCCTGTATGCCGGACCTTAAGATCAACTTTAAAAAAGTACCCACTACTACCAGCTCAAAAAAGAAAACCTTTAAAAAAAGTAGCTCGAGTCGTTCTAGCCTCCCGAGTCGCTCAACCAGTTCAAATAGCTCAAGCAACTCCTCTAGCTCTCCCTCAACTACTACGGAAACCACTTCTGACATCGTCACAACCGAAGGACTCCCTAGAAATGCTCAAGAAGCTCCAAAAGATAAGATTTATGCAACAGGGAACCTAAAAGTAGCTTACTCTAGAAATGACGATACTATTTTTGCCCAGACGCCGGATTATGAAGGGTATACCACTGCCCTTGTCCAAAAAATCCTTGGGAATCCAGAGAAACAAATAACAGACCCTGCTTATATTGCCGAATCTTTTGAAAATACCGAATTAGAAAATATTAAAGGGCTCTACCACGAGGGAAAAATCACAAGGGAACAAGCTCATGCCTTTTTGATGGGAGCTGTTGATCTCAAACAAGCGTCTAAATTCGGAGTAGACTATACCATTTACACCTATAAAAACAACACTATCCAACTGGTCTTTGAAAACGACCAACTTCTCTATATTACACCAAATCCTGATGTTGTCTTCTTTAAATAATAAGAGAGTGGGACAGAAATCGGTAATTCGTTAGAATTCGATTTCGTCGTCCCACCTCTGCACAGTTGAGTAGGGCTGTAAAAGCTGATGAAATCAGCGTAGTAGAGCCCACTCAACCACTGCGTCTTGCTCGACAACCTAAAAATAATTGAGAGGCTAGGACTTTTGTCCCAGTCTCTTTTTTCACATGAAACAAAAAAACTCCCAACACATTCTGTTGGGAGTTCTTGAAGATTAGTCCTCTTCATATTTTTTTGGATTATAGAACCACATTCCGAGGCCTGCAAAAAGAACAATAGTCATCAGAAGGAAGGCCACTTGATTTCCAATTTCTCCTGTCATCGAAATCGTTTGACGAAGACCAGAAACGGTATAGCTCATTGGCAAGAATGGATGAATGGCTTGGAAAAATCCATTTGTCAAAGCAAGAGGATAGGTTCCTGCACTAGAAGCCAATTGCAAGAGCAAGAGGATCAAGGAAAGGAAAGCACCGACTTTACTTTGCCATGTCGTTAAAGCTGTCACGATAGACATGAAAGATACACTACCAATCACACAAAGGAAGAGCGTAGCCATTTCATGATTGGCTGATAAACCAATCAAGTGAACGGCACCATAGACCAAGACTCCTGCAATCACCGCAATCGTTCCGTTGACCTCAAAGCGAGATTTAAACCATGCCCAGCGACTTTCAGGGTGGCGACCGGATGGCAATTTTGCAAAGATCATATTGGTTGACAAGGCACAAACAAAGAGTGCTACTGAGATCATATAAGGAGCCATCCCAACACCATTCACAGGAACATTATCATGGTCTGTTTTAGAGGTCGTGACAGGATCTGCTAAGGTTTTAGCGTTTTCTTTTTCAGTTGTAGCCACATTCAATTGTCCCTTAGCATCGTTTAATCCTTGACTCAAGGTTTGGCTTCCTGTTGCTAATTCACCTAAACCATTTGTCAATGTTTGGCCACCTGCTGCTAATTTGCTGGACCCATCTGAGATTTGATTTGCACCGTCGGCTAGTTTATCAGCACCAGTCACCAATTGACCTGATTTTTCTGTCAACTGATTGACACCAGTGACAAGTTTGTTGACACCACCTGCCAACTCTGGAGTTTTGCTGTTCAATTGTCCTACACCGTCTGCTAATTTTCCAGCACCGGCAACCAATTCACCTGACTTACCTGTTAATTGGGTCGCTCCTGAAGCCAGTTGATTCATACCTGATGTCAAGGCAGGCATCTTCCCATTTAACTCACCTAGACCAGAAGCCAATTGATTGCTTCCTGCAAGTAATTCTGATGATTTACTATCTAGTTGACCAACACCTGCTGCTAACTGACTAGCCCCATTTGTTAAAGTACTGCTATTCGTCTGAAGTTGGGTTGCTCCATTAGCGATTTTATCGACACCAGCTGTATAAGCGCCGATCCCCTGACTGATGGTTTGACTAGCTGGCAACAATTGTCCACTAACTGCGGATTGGATCTTAGATAAGCCACTTGACAGGTCTGTCAAGGTAGAAGAAGCTGTCGGTAAAACTTGATTGGCTGCCGTTTGCAGTTGTGTCAAGCTATTTCCTGTATTCAAACTACCTTGGATCGTTTGAATCGTAGTCAAGATTCCTTGAGCCGCCGTTTCACTCGAGCTTGGGCTCGATGAGATCGCTGCATTGATTTCCGCTTGTTGGTCAGCTGTCATTGCTTGATAGGCTGCTGTCCCTTGAACACTTGCAAGGGCATTTGCACGATCCGCTTGGGCTGAAGCAAGGATTGCTTGGGTTGAATTCGCAATACTCGTCAATCCAGACGAAAGTTGACTGGTATCTACTGAAGCATTTTGAATCGCTGTATTTAATTGGTTTAAACCAGCTGCCAATTGATCAATCTGAGCAGATTGACTTGTAGAAGCTTGTAGCTGGCTTGATAATGTTTGAATACCTGATTCTAATTGTGAAACCCCATTTCGAAGGGTAGCAGATTGACTACTTAATTGACCCGCTCCTTCTGATAAAGTAGCGACTCCATTTGTATAGGTTGCTAAACCATTTGAAAAGTTAGATAGACCTGAATTCAATTGACGCACGCCATTGGTATAATTCCCAAGACCATCATTGAGGGTCCCCATACCACTGGTTAATTGACCAACTCCTGAAGCTAACTGAGGGGTTTGACTCGCCATTTGATTGAGACCATTTCCTAATCGATCCACTCCGGTAGCGTAAGCCATCAAGCCTGTATTAAAAGTACCAAACCCATTATTTAATTGATTGACGCCAGATACCAAGTTTGGAAGTTGACCAGCCATTTGATTGAGACCATTTCCTAATTGACCAACACCATCTGTATAGGCTGCTAGACCCGTACGAAGAGTAGTCGCACCATCTGAAAATGCTAAGCTTGAACGAGCCAATGTATTCAAATTAGTAGACAGTGTTTGACCACCATCTTCCAATTTACTTGCACCATCTGCTAATTTAGCACTTCCATCTGCCGCTGTCCCCATACCAGATTTAAGCGATCCCATTTTGGAAAATAAAGCTGTTGTATACGTATTGGTCACTTTTTCGGCCACTGACTGCTTCATCTTTGTCATCGCAGTGTCGCTCATTTTCCCTGCGATAAAACTATGACCACTGGATGTTTGGTAATCAATGGTCATCTGTTCCGGATGATTGGTTAAGATGGAGCTAGCTTTCTTTGAAAGATCCTCAGGCAGGGTTACAATCATATAATAATCGCCATTTTTAAGACCATCTTTCGCAGCTTTCTCATCTACAAAATGAAAATCAAGTGAGTCATTGTCCTTCAAATTGGACACCATGTCTTTTCCTATTTCCATCTTTTGTCCATTATATGTAGCAGATTGATCCTTATTGACAACCGCTACAGGAAGATCCGAAACTTGGCCATATGGATCCCACATGGAAGATAGAAAAATAATATTATAAAGAGCTGGAATCAAAGCAACTCCAATCATGACAATGATAAATGTTGGCTTTTTAAGAATAGCCTTCCATTCTTTCATCATATTTTTTGTCTCCTTTTTATACACATTGTCTAAATTTCTGATATAATAGATTATACAGTTTCTAGAAATTTTCACAAGTAGGAAATCTTTATTTTTAGACGCTGTGTATAATTTTGTGCAAAAAGGATTAACAGATGACTGAGAGCAATAAACGATTAAAAACAAAACGAAATATCGAGGAGGCGATGGTTCGACTACTAGAAAAGGAATCATTCGACCAAATCACAACGGTTGAGTTAGCACAAGAATCCGGCATTAGTCGCTCTAGCTTTTATACCCACTATCGAGACAAGTACGATATGATCGAGCGCTACCAACAAGCACTCTTTCACAAGCTTGAATATATCTTTGACAAACACCAAGACGACAAGCGCCAAGCGATTACAGAAGTGTTCGAATTCCTAACCAAGGAGCCACTCTTTGCAGTTCTTCTGACAGAGAATGGAACCAAAGAGATCCAAACCTTCTTACGACATAAATTACAGATTCTTCTGGTTGATAGTTTGCAAGAGCGCTATAGTCATAAATCATTAACAGATATTGAAAGAGTCTACAGTTCTGTCTATCTGACCAATGCCTTCTTCGGAGTCTGTCAGATGTGGGTTTCGCGCGGAAAAAAAGAAAGTCCTCAACAAATGGCTGAATTTTTAATGAAAATGTTACGGTAACAGTCTCTCCTGATCGATCTAGATCAGGAGTTTTTTTATTAGCAGGTTTAGGTTTTAAGAAAACAAAAAACTGTCTCATTTAATGAAACAGTTTTAGAAAATTTGTAACTGAACAAAGCCAGAAATCAACCCTTTAAGACAAAACAAAAAGCCCACTGTTGTAGGCTTTCTGTAAGGTATATCTTAAAATTAAAGCATTTTGTTGTAGAATTCAACGACAAGTGCTTCGTTGATTTCTGGGTTGATTTCATCGCGTTCTGGAAGGCGAGTCAATGAACCTTCAAGTTTGTCAGCATCGAATGATACAAATGCTGGACGTCCAACTGTAGCTTCAACAGCTTCAAGGATAGCTGGAACTTTAGCTGATTTTTCGCGAACTGAGATCACTTGACCTGGAGTTACACGGTATGAAGGGATATCAACGCGTTTTCCGTCAACAAGGATGTGACCGTGGTTAACGAATTGACGAGCTTGACGACGAGTAGTCGCAAGTCCAAGACGGTAAACAACGTTATCCAAACGACGTTCCAAAAGAAGCATGAAGTTGAAACCGACAGTTCCTTCTTTAACTTTAGTAGCTTGTACGAACAAGTTACGGAATTGTTTTTCACCAAGTCCGTAAGAGAAACGAAGTTTTTGTTTTTCAGCTAATTGCAAACCGTATTCTGACAATTTTGAACGGTTGTTTGGTCCATGTTGACCTGGTACGTAGTTACGACGTGCCAATTCTTTACCTGTACC
Organism: Streptococcus sp. HMSC072C09; assembly: GCF_001813105.1. Classification (NCBI taxonomy): domain Bacteria; kingdom Bacillati; phylum Bacillota; class Bacilli; order Lactobacillales; family Streptococcaceae; genus Streptococcus; species Streptococcus sp. HMSC072C09. Next base: position 121,834 of record NZ_KV811503.1, read on the forward strand.
TGTAAGTGACAAGCCAAGACGGCGAGATTGTTTCCAAGATGGTCCTGTATAACGTGACATTTGAAATGTCCTCCTATAAAAATAATTTTTGTAGGAAATAACGTTTTAGACAAACCTGATTCGTTCAGAAAGCCTTCGCCCAAACAGCAAAGGTTACTTTTCTAGCTGACTTCCTGTTGACGAGCTTCATTTTGTCCTGCTGTCATTTCGCACAAATTCTATTTTATCACGGAATAGAAACTTTGTAAAGTCCTTCAAAACAATTTCAATGAAATTCAGACAATAATTCTATGATTCGTTTTTTATATTGCAATTGTTGCCAGTCTCTATCCGTTGCTGGATCCCATTTTAAAGGAAGATCTGCAATAATTTCACCGGGATTATGATTTAAGATATAGATCCGGTCACTCAATGTCAAAGCTTCTTCGATACTATGAGTGATCACTAGAGTGGTGAGACCAAGACGTTCCTTACTGTCTAGATACCAGTGATAAAGATCCTGCCTTGTCAATTCATCTAAGGCACTAAAAGCTTCATCTAATAGGAAGACAGAATGACCCAGAAGATAGGTTCTCAATAGCGCCACCCGTTGCCGCATCCCCCCACTCAGGGCATTGGGATAAAGGTTGGCAATACTTCCCAATTTAAATTCATCTAACAATTTTAGAGCTGTAGATGTTGCCTCTTCCTTAGGAATCTTTTTTAATTGAAGGGGAAGAATAATATTTCCCAATACTGTCTTATGTTCCAACAAAAGATCATTTTGTAGCATATAGCTGACTTTTCCAAAGGAGATCGGGGCATCATCTACTTCTATAGCGCCCTTTTGTAAGGGAAAGATCCCAGCAATTAAATTAAACAAGGTTGATTTCCCTACCCCACTTGGACCTAGAATAGAGACGATTTCTCCTTTTTGCACTACTAGTGATACATTGTTTAAAACTGCTTTATCTCCAAAAGAGAAACTTACATCTTTTACGGTTAAAATATCAGTCACCTACCAATTCATTTGTAAAACCTTTGTCTTCTAAGTCATTTGAAACCAATCCTTGCTCTTTTGCCCAAGCATAAAAAGCATTCCAACGCTTGGAGTCAAACTGCCCCCATTTATCCTTGTCTGAAGCATATTGACTGGAAAGATATTTTTGAGAAGCGAGTACAAAATCACGCTGGTTAGCCAAAGCAGGGGCCTGTTTAATCAAGATATCTGCTGCTTCTTCTGGATGCTCTATAGCATATTGGTAGCCTTTTTTCACCGCTTGAATGAATTTCTTTGCTTCCTCTTTATGAGACTTCAAATAGTCATTGTTAGCAATAATAACAGGCGAATAGTAGTCAAATGCAGGAACAAAATCTTTCATATAGAAGAAATTGGTCTTCATTCCCTTTTGCTCAGCCAAAATTCCATCCCAACCGTGATAAATCCAAGCAGCATCAAAGACCTTATTTTCAATCGGAGTAATGGAATTTGAATCACTATTTGGAACCAATTTTACTTGATTAAAATCAGCCCCCTCTTTTTTCATCATCGATTTGATCATTTCCAACTCAATCGGATCATTCCAGGTACCATACTTCTTACCAACCAAATCTTTTGGACTTGTGATCGCTGCATCTTTTCTTGAAATAATCCCTGACGTATTGTGTTCGACGATAGCTGCAACAGCGGTAATCCCCGCACCTTTATCCAATTTCTTGGCCATAGAATCTTGGAAATAAATACCAAATGGAGCTTTCCCATTAATAATCAAATCAGAACTACTGTCTTCCGGCGGAAGTTTTATATCTACATCCAGTCCTGCATCTTTAAAATACCCTTTTTCCTTTGCTACATAGAGACCCGTATGATTGGTATTCGGGGTCCAATCTAGAATAAAATCAATCTTTTTCAAACCACTTGACGATTGCTTGACAGAATTTTGACAAGCACTTAAAAAAACAAATCCCAATATTATTGAGAAAAATAAACCTATTGACTTTTTCATTAGCTATACCTCTTTTACATTTTTGTCAATTTAATTTTTACACCATTTACAAGTTTGTCAATCCTTTTTCCATTTTAGAATGGTTCGTTCTAATTGGTCAACGAGAAACATACCGAGTAAACTAATAGCAGAAATCAATACAATGATCGCAAACATCGTATCATACTGAAATAACTTCTTCGATTGGATCATATAGACCCCCAATCCATCAAAACCTCCTAACCATTCTGAAACGACCGTACTGATAAAGGCATAGGAAACGCTCACACGTAAACCTGCAAAAAAATAAGGAAGCGCTGCAGGAATTTTATAATGGACTAAAGTCTGAAAGCGATTGGCTTTCATAATCTGAAACAATCTCAGAATATCTTGATCGCAATGCCGAAAACCATCTAACAGACTGACTACGATGGGAAATACCACCGTAATAATGATCAAAACCAGTTTTGGAAGCATACCATAACCAAACCAAAGAACCAGGATAGGGGCCAAGGCAATCGTCGGAATGGTTTGAATAACAACCATAAAAGGATAGACCAGATCATTCACCCATTGAAAACTATCCATGAGAATCGCAAAGCCAGCAGCAAGAAGAACCCCTATAACAAGTCCGATCAAGGCCACTTGAAGGGTAGACAAACTGTGATGAATCAGGAGAGCTCGATCTCGTACAAAGGCATTTCCAATTTCAAGTGGCGTTGGTAATACAAATTTGGGGAGAATATTTAAAAAACCTGCTAACTGCCATAAGACAAGAAGGCTGCTAAAACCTGCAAATCCTATCAACTGTTTTGAATATCTTTTTACAAGAGACATCGTAACCCCCTTTCTCACAAATAAAAAACGCCTCCAAAATAGGAGACGGATTGCACAAGGTCACTCATAACGAAAAATACATTTCATTTGTTTCCTACGCTGGCATTACCCAGATCAGGTGCGGTCGAAGCTTACACTTCCTCTCAGACTGTACACAGACTCCCATATGTATTTATTATAATAACTGATTTAGACGATAAAAGCAAGAAATTAATCCAAATAACGAATTAAATTCTTCTCTGTTAAAATATCTGAATAGGTGTAAGACTCCACGTATGTATTAGCTGGTTCACCTGGTAAGCTATTGTCGTTCGTATACTCGATAATAAATAAAGAAGGATAGACCTCAATCAAGCGTCCAAATTTATTTTTTTGACGTTTCCGTCCATTTTCAAGCGTCATTTCAACCACTTGTCCTTCATGGGCCTTGATCTCTTCTTTAATTTTTTTCATTTTTGCAACATCTGTAAATGCATCACTCATCTTATTGATCCTCTCTCTTTGAAATACTTGAGAATTTATTGTATTCCTTTTGGAATATTAATTCGACTGTCCCACGCGCACCTGAACGGTTTTTCTCGATAATCACTTCAACCGTATTATTGGGCATTCCATCTTCTTCCTCTTCACCAGCTCGATCATAATAATCATCACGGTACAAGAAAGCAACAATATCCGCATCCTGCTCAATCGATCCAGATTCACGAATATCAGAAAGAACAGGACGTTTGTCTTGGCGCTGTTCCACACCACGTGATAGCTGACTCAAAGCAATGACGGGAACTTTTAGTTCCTTCGCCAAAATTTTTAACTGACGAGAAATTTCTGAAACTTCCTGTTGACGGTTTTCTCTTCCAGTCCCTGTAATCAGTTGCAGATAGTCAATCAGGATAAGACCGAGATTCCCTGTTTCCTGCGCCAATTTTCTTGCTCTCGAACGAATCTCAGTGATCCGAATTCCTGGGGTATCATCGATGTAAATACTCGCATTGGCCAAATTTCCTTGAGCAATGGCATATTTCCGCCACTCTTCATCCGTCAATTGACCTGTACGAATCGAATGGGATTCAATCAAGCCTTCAGCAGCTAGCATCCGGTCTACCAAACTTTCAGCACCCATTTCTAATGAGAAAATAGCCACTGTCTTATCCAACTTTGTCCCGATATTTTGAGCAATATTTAGAGCAAAGGCTGTTTTCCCTACCGCAGGACGAGCCGCTAAAATAATCAATTCTTCCTCATGTAGCCCCGTCGTCATATGGTCCAAATCGCGATAGCCTGTCGCAATACCCGTGATATCAGAGGTTTGAAGCGAACGGGCTTCTAAGCTACCAAAATTTATATTCAAGATGTCTCGAATATTTTTAAATCCACTACGATTTGCGTTTTCACTAACATCAATCAGAGCTTTTTCAGCACCCGCAATGATTTCATCTGAAGGACTTGCACCATCATAAGCTTGATTAATACTTTCCGTTAATCGAGAGATCAATCGACGTAAGACAGCTTTTTCGGCAACAATCTTCGCGTAATACTCCGCGTTAGCTGAAGTTGGTACCGAATTAATGACTTCTACCAAATAGGAGAGACCGCCAATATTTTGGAGATCCCCCTGACTATCTAAAATATTTCGAACAGTCGTCGCATCAATCGCATCCCCGCGGTCAGCTAGATCGATCATGGCTTTAAAAATCAAACGGTGCGAGTACTTAAAGAAATCGCCAGGCTCGATATATTCACGAACAAAGACCAATTTCCCCTCATCAATAAAGATGGCTCCCAACACTGATTGCTCCGCTTGGATATCCTGAGGTTGTGTTCGTAATTCCTCTATCTCAGCCATAAAAAAACCTTTCTATCGATCGTGTTTACCCTTCATTTACACGAATATTAATCACACCTGTAACATCTTGATAAATTTTTACAGGGATGTCAATCAAACCTGTTGAACGAATTGGAGAGGAAACTTGGATATGACGTTTATCAATTTTAATGCCAAATTGTTTCTCAAGCTCTTCTGCAATCTTTTTATTAGTAATAGAGCCGAAAGTACGGCCATCTGGCCCAATTTTTTCAGTGAATTGAACAACAGTTGCTTCTTCTTCTAATTTTGCTTTAATCTTTTGCGCTTCCGCTAACAATTCAGCATGCGCTTTTTCTTCTGACTTTTGTTTTCCACGAAGCTCACCGATTGCTTGGGCATTGGCTTCTTTCGCAAGATTTTTTTTGATCAAAAAGTTTTGTGCATAACCAGTAGGCACTTCTTTAATTTCGCCCTTTTTACCTTTACCTTTTACATCCGCTAAGAAAATAACTTTCATTCTACATTCTCCTTTTCAATAGTTACTTCGTTTTCAATAGTCTCAATCAGTTGTTGACGAATACTCATTAAATCTTGACCCTCAATTTGAGAAGCCGCCGAGTTGAAATGACCTCCTCCGCCAAGCTGTTCCATGATACGCTGTACATTGACTTTGCTTCGACTTCGTGCAGAAATCGAGACAGTTCCACTTTGATTACAAGCAATGACAAAGGTTGCTTCCACCTCAGACATGGCTAGCATACTATCAGCTGCTTTACTAATAGTTACTGAATCATAGGCTTTAGTCGTATTGGCACAAGCTACGATGATATGCGGCAAAATCTTTTCACCAGTCAAGATCAGTTCGTTCACTTCGCGGTACTCATCAAACTGAATCGCAGAGATCTCCTGGATGGTTACACTATCACTACCTCTTGAACGAAGGTAACTCGCCACATCAAAGGTCCGACTCGTAACACGTGCGGAGAAGTTCTTAGTATCCAGCATAATTCCAGCCATCAAGACACTAGCTTGAATCTTCGTTAACCGATTTTTCTTCGACTTCTGGAACTGAATAAGTTCACTAACCAATTCGCTCGCACTACTTGCTCCACTTTCAATATAGGTGATCAGAACATTTTCAGGGAAATCATCATCCCGACGATGATGGTCAATGACAATAATCTGTTGGAATTCCTGATAAAATTCTTTAGAAAGGGTCAAGGCTGTCTTAGAATGGTCAACCATAATTAACAAAGAGCGATCCGTCACCATTTGCATGGCTTCCTCTAGGGGAAGGATTTTCGTTACCTGCTCTTCTTCTAGTTTCGCAATTGCTCTTGAAATATCACTAGCCATTGCATGCGGGTCATAGACCACATAAGAGGAAGCCAAAATATTGCTAGAGAAAAACTGCATTCCCACAGACGCTCCTAAAGCGTCCATATCCAAGTTTCTATGCCCAACAATGAAAACTTGATCAACGGATTTAATCTTATCCGAAATAGCTGTCATCATAGCGCGTGTGCGAGTCCGCGTCCGCTTCACAGCAGAAGCTGTTCCACCACCAAAGAAAATAGGGTTTTTCTGTTCATCGTTTTCTTTGACTACTGCTTGATCCCCACCACGAACTTCCGCAAGGTTTAGGTTCAAGAGAGCCACTTTACCAATCTCATCATGCTCCCCGTCACCATACGAGAATCCCATACTTAAGGTAATAGGTAGCTCACGATTTTTAGCTTCTTCACGGAATTGATCGATGACAGAAAATTTTGATTCCATCAACTGTTCTAAGACCGTGTAGTCTGTAAACAAATAGAAACGATCCATCCCCACACGTCTGTAAAACATATGGTAATGAGCTGTAAACTCTTCTACAAAGTTGGCAATAAAACTATTGATATTGCTAATATCAGAGTCTGAAATGACATCTTCTAGATCATCATAGTTATCAACAGAAATAATACCGATAACGGGACGAGTTGTCACCAATCCCACAGTTGCTTCATACTCACTTGAAACATCAAAAAAGTAAACAACACTAGACGTCTGATCAAAGTAAACAGAATATTTCTTATCGGCTACAGTGACATAATGACCTTTATCCTCAAACAGAGTATTGAGTAACTTTTTCAAGGATTCAACATCAAAGTCTCCATCATCTGTTGAAAAAATCAATTCAGCATAAGGGTTGAACCACTCTACTTCATTTGATTCTTCATTAATCTTGATAACTCCAACAGGCATTTTATCAAGGAGGGATGCTAATCCGCTTTCTGCCTGATGGTTAACATATTGTATTTGTTCTAATTCATCTAACTCTGAAATTTGTAACTGGTATTCAAATAAAGCAATCAATCCAGCTAAGACTAAAAAAATTGCAATGAGAGTTACATAGCCTTTGCCAAAGATTCTTAAAAAAATTGCTAAAATTGCAAATGAAATAAAACCAATTAACACATAATGGATGAACGATAAACGAAATTTTTTCATCATAAACCTCTTCTCGGAATTATACCATAAATAGAGGTAAAAAGCGAGGTTTCTCTCTATATTACAGAGAAGATCGACCTGTAAAAGCTCTTCCTCGGCTTCACTACTTTGTAAACAAGGTTTACAACTGTGTAAATAGTAACAACAGATTTCAATCCATAAAATTGAGGCTGAAACATCATCTCAGCCCCATTTGATTAGTGGTTTGCTTTGTTTTTGGAGATACTCCGAGATTTACCTTCCAAGTAAACCATTAAAATAGAGATATCCGCTGGATTGACACCTGAGATACGACTTGCTTGACCAATCGTTTCTGGATTAATTAATTTAAATTTTTGACGCGCTTCGGTTGCAATAGAGTCAATATCATCCCAGTCAATATTCGCAGGAATTCGTTTTTCTTCCATACGCTTCATTTTTTCGACTTGGTCCATTGCTTTTGAGATATAGCCTTCGTATTTAATTTCAGTTTCAATCAATTCAATGATTTTATCATCCAGTTCTTCAGCTGCAGGACCGATAAATTCTACCACATCTTGGTAAGAGACTTCTGGTCGTCGCAAGAATTCTTTAGCAGTGACAGCATCTGTCAATGGTTTAAAGCCCATTGCAGCAATCTTTTCATTGGTTTCCTTTACAGGCTTTAACTTAATACTATCTAAACGCTTCATCTCGTTTTCAAACTGATACTTCTTGGTTTCGAAACGTTGCCAACGTTCATCATCTACCAATCCAATTGCTCGTCCCATTTCTGTCAAGCGCATATCGGCATTATCATGACGCAAAATCAGACGGTATTCTGCACGGCTTGTTAACAAACGATACGGTTCGATCGTTCCCTTTGTTACCAAATCATCGATCATGACCCCAATATAACCATCACTGCGTTTCAAAATGAGTTCTGGTTTTCCTTGGATTTTTAGAGCCGCATTGATCCCTGCAATAATTCCTTGACCAGCAGCTTCCTCATAGCCAGACGTTCCATTGGTTTGGCCAGCTGTAAAGAGACCTGAAATTTTCTTGGTTTCTAAAGTTGCGCGCAATTGATGAGGCAAAACCATATCATACTCAATCGCATAACCCGTTCGCATCATTTCTGCCTTCTCAAGCCCCTTAATAGAATGGACGAGATCCCGTTGAACATCCTCTGGTAAACTCGTTGACAGCCCTTGAACATAGACTTCTTCTGTATTTCGTCCCTCAGGTTCTAAGAATAGTTGATGACGCTCTTTGTCAGCAAAACGGACAATTTTATCCTCAATGGATGGACAATAGCGAGGACCTACTCCCTTTACAACCCCTGTAAACATAGGTGCCCGGTGTAAATTATTCTGGATAATTTCATGGCTATGCCCATTCGTATAAGTCAACCAACAAGGAACCTGATCCTTTACATAATCTTCATCACGCGATGTATAAGAAAAATGATTTGGAGCTTCATCTCCAGGTTGAATTTCCGTTTCGTCATAATTAATTGACGATGCCTTTACACGAGGTGGCGTGCCTGTTTTGAAACGTCCAATTTCTAATCCTAGCTGTTTGAGATTATCGGCCAAATTGATAGAAGCTAGACTATGATTAGGTCCTGACGAATACTTGAGGTCTCCAATGATAATTTCTCCGCGTAAAGCTGTCCCAGTAGTGACAATAACAGCCTTTGCGCCATATTCTTGGTGAGTCGCAGTCCTTACACCAACAACCTTACCATTCTCCACCAAAATCTCATCAATCATGGTTTGGCGAAGGGTTAAATTTTCTTGGTTTTCAACCGTTTTCCGCATTTCTTTTGAGTAAAGTTCTTTGTCTGCTTGAGCCCGAAGTGCACGAACCGCAGGACCTTTACCAGTATTGAGCATTTTCATTTGGATGTAGGTCTTGTCGATATTCTTCGCCATTTCTCCACCGAGGGCATCGACTTCACGCACGACAATCCCCTTAGCAGAACCACCAATAGAGGGATTACAAGGCATAAAAGCCAGCATTTCAATGTTAATAGTCGCAAGTAAGACCTTACAACCCATACGGCTAGCAGCTAGAGAGGCTTCTACTCCCGCATGCCCCGCACCGATTACAATGATATCGTATTCTTCTATAAAGTTATAATTCATTCTATTTCTCCTATTTCTCAAGATGGATGTGTCGTAATTTTCCGTCCCAGTCTGGTAGGGCTGATTTTAAAAAAGCCGGTTTCAGGTCAACAGTGTGTAAATCATCTAAAGCAATCCAACGGCAAGGTAATTGCTTTGTATCTTCCTGCATGACCAAAGGTGCATCTTCCAGTAAGTCCACCAAATAATGAAATTCAATGTTATGGTAGTGGATTCCAGCTTGTTCAAAGTGATTTTCAACCACGAAAGCTAACGGACCTGCTGTAGATGTGACACCAAGTTCCTCTTTGACTTCCCGAACTACAGCATCTTCTGTAGTTTCATTGACTTGAATAGCACCTCCGATTGTATAACAGCCGTCCTCATCTTCTATGACGAACAAGCGATTATCTTTTACAATCAAAGCAGTCGCCCTCACACCAAAAACAGTAGAACCTATTTTCGTTCGAAAATCCTGTCGCCTCATTTTACTTCCTTTCGAAATCACAAAAAAATAGTCAAAACTCTGAGAAGTGCAGGACAAAAAAGCCTGCAACATCCATGAGCTTTGACCATCATTTCTATTGCTTTTATTATTGTAGCAAATTGAGAAAATTTGTCAATTAAATATACTGACAAACTTTTCCATCCCGATAAGCATTGTCAATCAAGCCACCGCCTAGACACTCTTCACCGTCGTAAAAGACAACAGCTTGTCCTGGTGTAATGGCTCGTTGAGGTTCTGCGAAAATCACTTCTGCCTTGTCACCTTTAACGTGTACAGTCACCTTTGAGTCAGGCTGACGATAGCGGAACTTAGCTGTACACTCTAATGTAAACTCTTCTGGCATATCTCGTGTAAAGTGAACTTGACTAGCCTGTAAACTTGTTGACATCAATGCTTCATGATAGAAACCTTGACCGACATAAAGAATATTTTGACTGAGGTCTTTCCCAACTACAAACCATGGAGCATTGTCTCCACCTTGTTGACCACCAATTCCAAGTCCACCCCGTTGACCGATTGTGTAATACATCAAACCAGCATGTTCACCCATATCTCGTCCATCGATGGTCATCATTCGACCTGGTTGGGCAGGAAGGTAGTTCCCTAGAAATTCTTTGAAATTCTTTTCTCCGATAAAGCAAATCCCAGTTGAGTCTTTCTTTTTAGCTGTTGCTAATCCAGCTTCTTCAGCTAGACGACGAACCTCTGGCTTTTCCAAATGTCCCAATGGGAACATGGTTTTTTGAAGTTGTTCTTGTGACAGCTGGCTTAAGAAATAAGTTTGGTCCTTCCCGTTGTCAACGCCGCGTAACATATGAACAATGCCATCTTCATCACGCGCCACACGCGCATAGTGCCCTGTCGCTACATAATCTGCACCGAGTGTCATAGCATAATCTAAAAAGGCCTTAAATTTGATTTCCTTATTACACATGACATCCGGATTTGGTGTTCGACCAGCTCGGTATTCGGCAAGGAAATATTCAAAGACACGATCCCAGTATTCTTTCTCAAAGTTGACAGAATAGTAAGGAATGCCAATTTGGTCTGCAACCGCTGCTACATCTTTGTAATCTTCTGTAGCTGTACATACGCCATTTTCGTCTGTGTCGTCCCAGTTTTTCATGAAGATACCGATGACATCGTAACCCTGTTGCTTTAATAATAAAGCTGTTACAGATGAATCCACACCACCACTCATACCAACAACAACACGTGTTTTCGAGTTATCACTCATAGATTTCTCCCATCTTTTCGTTTCTCACGATTGAAGGTCGTGGTTTGCTTCAACGATTGAAGGTCGTTTTGAGCAGTTACCATTTTAACACGCTTTATATTAGAAAACAAGCATCTTACTATTCTTTTTGTTGATCAGGATCGATGGGTTTACAAGTCTGTAAATTTAAAAAGAGTCCTATTCAATGTACTGACCCCAAAAAGTTAGACAATTAATTTATCCAAAGGATTTAGTTCTGTATTGTACAGGACTAAGTCCTTTTAGTTTTACCTTAATGCGTTTGTTGTTGTAGTAATCGATATAGTCTACAATAGCTTGTTCCAATTGGTTAAGCGACTTAAATGTATTCTCGTAACCATAAAACATTTCCGATTTCAAAATGCCAAAGAAGGATTCCATCATGCCGTTATCTGGGCTATTCCCTTTACGTGACATAGATGGCTGAATTCCCTTACTCTCTAAAAACCTGTGATAAAAATCGTGTTGATATTGCCATCCTTGATCACTATGAAGAATGGTATTCTCGTAATGTTCCTCACCGAAAGCCTGATCTAACATAGCTTTCACTTGTTCTAAATTCGGTGAAGTAGAAAGTTTATAAGCGATAATTTCGCTGTTAAAGCCATCTAAAACTGGAGACAAATAAAGCTTTTGAGTACTTGCTGGAATGGCAAATTCTGTCACATCTGTATAGCACTTTTGCATTGGCTTGGACGCTTCAAACTGGCGCTGAATAAGGTTGTCTGCTTTCTTGCCAACTTCTCCTTGGTATGAAGAATACTTCCGTTTACGACGAATTCGAGCACTTAAACTAAGGACCTTCATCAGACGTTGGACCTTCTTATGATTGACTACATAACCACGATTTCTCAATTCTAGAGTCATTCGACGATAACCGTAATTCCCCTTATGTTCATTATAAATTGCTTGTATTTCCACTTTGATAACTGGATCTTTATCTACTTGATTTAGCTGCTTTAAGTGGTAATAATAGGTTGAACGAGCAAGCATGATAATGTTTAGAAGGACATCTAAAGGAAACTCCGTTACTAATCCTTGAACAATTTCTGTTTTTCTTCTTGCTCTTTTTCTTCCTTCAATCGGAATTCTCTCAACTTTTTTAGAATGGCATTCTCCGCTCTCAGGTACTCGTTTTCTGCTTGAAGACGTTCTAACTCTGTCATCTCTTCTGGCTTTTTCTTTGGTTTACGTCCCATTTTAGATGGTCTCCCTCTTGTTTTCTCAACAATAGTATACCCGTTTTTCTTATATTGTGCTATCCAATTAGGCAACATTCCAACACTTGGAAGAGCATAATCTAGAGACACCCTTATTTGTGAACGACCTTCAATCAGAACTTTATCAATGATTTCTCGTTTTAATTTAGGAGAATAATAACGATTCCTCCCCTTTTTGACGAACTCTATACCATAACGATCAATCAATTTAATCATGTACTTAAGATTGGGAATTTTTATCCCAAATCTATTTGAAAGCTCTTTGAAACTTCGCCCTTGTTTTCTAAGTTCATAGATCTGAACTTTATCTTTATAAGTTAATTTCATAATAAAAACACCCCAAAAGTTAGATTTTTTCTGTCTAACTTTTGGGGTGCAGTTCATCAAGAACTCTTTTTAAACGAATTTAATACCAGCCATTTGCCAACCAGAAATTTTTAGCTGCTGACCATGATCCATAACGGTTGACAACATATTGATTGGCTACTTTTTCTTGGTTTGCAGGTGATAAATCACCATTCAAATAAGTGATAGTCAATTGGTAACGACCATAATATTGGCCATTTTGTGCTGTATAACTACCACTTGACTCTTTTTGGGCAATCCATTCCTTAGCAGCTGCATCTTCCGCATTCAAACCATCTGAAGCAGAGACAGTAGTTGTTGCTTGTGTAGTATCAGCTTTACTAGCAGGAGCTTGCTCCGTAGTTTTCTGCGTTGTATTTGCATCTTCAATCTCAAGAACTTGACCAACTGAGATGAGATTCACGTTACTAATCTTATTTTTCTTAGCAATCGCATCAACCGTTGTGTTCTTCTCTTTAGCAATAGCTGATAAAGTATCACCTGATTTTACAGTATAAGAATCTGCATTCGCTACAATTGGAAGGAAAAGTCCTGCAAGTAAACTAAGTCCAATAATTCGTTTCATCATTTGTTTTTTATTCATTATTATGTACTCCTTTATTGGTATACCTCTATACTACACAAGAAATATTTCATATTTATTGAAATAATGTGTCAAATATTTCAGTCAGATGTTAGAAATACTAAAAATCCAGGATAATATAAATGCTTTAAGCCCCCTTTAAGATTTCTCAGATATTTCGGGAAAAATAGAAGAAATCATCAGCCATATCTGATATAATGAAGTAAAGTGATCACAAAGGAGCAGAGCATGAACTCTTTAAAATTCCAATCAGTTTTTGATATTATTGGACCTGTGATGATCGGCCCATCCAGTAGTCACACTGCAGGTGCTGTTCGAATTGGTAAAATTGTTTCTTCTATCTTTGGAGAGGAACCAAAAGAAGTTGAGTTCCAATTATTTAATTCCTTCGCCAAAACCTATCGTGGTCATGGAACAGATTTAGCCTTAGTAGCGGGCATCTTAGGAATGGACACAGATGATCCTAGAATCCCAGATAGTCTAAAAATTGCACATGAACGAGGCATTCGGATTGTTTGGTCTATTCAAAAAGAAAGCAATGCTCCTCACCCAAATACAACGACTATTACTGTTAAAAATGATCATAAAACGATTTCTGTCACTGGAATCTCAATTGGTGGTGGGAACATACAGGTTACTGAGTTAAATGGCTTTGCCATCTCGCTAAATATGAATACTCCAACCATTATCATTGTTCACCAGGACGTCCCTGGAATGATCGCTCATGTGACAGAAGCTCTTTCTCGCTATGATATTAACATTGCACAAATGAATGTAACACGGGAAAAAGCTGGAGAAAAAGCGATTATGATTATAGAAGTTGACTCAAGAAGTTGTGAAGCAGCGATCGAAGATATCCGTAAAATTCCTCATCTTCATAATGTCAACTTTTTCAAATAAGGAGTTCATATGTTTTATTCAATTGTAGACCTCGTAGAACAAGCAAGCACACAATACGAAGGAAACGTCGCAGAGTTAATGATTGCAACTGAATTTGAACTAACCGGTCGTGAACGAGAAGAAGTCCTACGATTAATGACCCGTAATTTAGAAGTGATGATTGATTCTGTAAAGTTAGGGTTAAATGAAAACCACTCTCGTAGTGGGTTAACCGGTGGGGATGCCGCAAAATTAGATCGCTATATCAAATCAGGAAAAACGTTATCTGACTTGACCGTCCTAACCGCAGCGAAGAATGCTATTGCTGTCAACGAACACAATGCTAAGATGGGACTGGTCTGCGCAACACCCACTGCAGGATCTGCTGGCTGCCTCCCCGCAGTTCTCACTGCAGCAACTCAAAAATTAGGGTTAAACCGTCAGCAACAATTAGATTTTCTACTGACAGCTGGAGCTTTTGGTTTAGTGATCGCAAATAATGCTTCTATTTCAGGTGCAGAAGGTGGTTGTCAAGCAGAAGTTGGTTCTGCTTCAGCTATGAGTGCAGCAGCATTGACACTAGCTGCTGGGGGAACTCCTTATCAAGCGAGTCAAGCAGTCTGTTTTGTCATCAAAAACATGCTTGGGCTCATTTGTGATCCAGTAGCAGGACTCGTGGAAGTTCCATGTGTTAAACGGAACGCAATGGGAGCTAGCTATGCCTTCATTGCTGCTGATATGGCCTTAGCAGGTATTGAATCAAAAATACCTGTTGATGAAGTGATTGACGCCATGTACCAAGTTGGATCTAGTCTTCCGACTGCCTTTAGAGAAACAGCTGAAGGAGGATTGGCAGCAACACCAACCGGACGTAGATTACAAAAAGAGATATTTGGAGAATAACATGCAAGCCTTATTTTTTGATTTAGATGGAACATTAGTTGACAGTTCCAAGGGAATTACAGAGAGCTTTCAACATACATTCGATACTTTGAAGGTTCCTCAACCCGATCTCAAAACTATCCGTAGTTTTATGGGACCACCTTTGATTTCTAGTTTTGAAGCTACCCTTCCTGAAACTTTGGTAGATCAAGCAGTGATGATCTATCGCCAGTATTATCATGAAAAAGGTCAATACAAATCAACTCTGTTTCCTCAGATAGTAGAAGCTTTGAAAGCATTACAAGACGAAAACATTCCTCTTTATGTAACTACTTCAAAACATGAACCAGTTGCTTTACAGATGTGTCAAGATTTAGGTATCGATAAATACTTTAAAGGAATTTATGGATCAAATTCAGATCGTATCCACAAAGCCGATGTCATTCGATACGCCTTGTCAAGCAATGACCTTCCAAAAGAGGAGACAGTGATTATTGGAGACACAAAATTTGACCTCATTGGAGGTCAAACAGTTGGCATAAAAACCATGGCCGTCACTTGGGGATTTGGAGATCTTGAAGAGCTACTTCTTTACTCACCAGATTTTATTTGTCACTCTCCACTTGACATTCTTGAGACATTAAAAAAATAGGTTTACAAGTTGTAAACCTATTTTTTTAATAACCCCAAGCTGATAAACCTTGTGAGCTATATGCATTGTATGCAGCCTGGATTTGATCATCAACTGTTGCAGTTGAACCCCAACCTGGCATTGTTTGGAACAAACCACTGGCACCAGAAGCATTTGCTGCATTTACTTGACCATTTGATTCACGGGCAATAATTGCTTCCCAAGTAGAAGCAGGTACACCAGTCATTTCAGCCATACGAGCAGCTGCATAAGATCCTTGTTCTCCAGCAGTATTCCCATTTGATAGAACAATTCCACCATTTGTTGATTGTGCAGAAGTCACTGCAGCATTTGCTGCATAAGTTGTTTGTTTTTGAGCAGTTTGTGCAGTTGCTGTAGTTGCACTTTCAGCAGGTTTTGCTTGCTCTTGTGGAGCAACTTTATCAATCATAGATTTTGAACGCTCACCTAACTCAATAATTTGTCCTGCATAGATCAAATCTTCATTGGTCAGATTGTTAGATGCAATAATATTTTCTACTGAAGTGTTATTTTCTAGTGCAATTTTTGATAGAGTATCTCCAGACTTCACTTCGTAAGTTTCAGCATTCACTGTAGCAATACCAGAAATGAAAAGTGATGCTGCTGAAAGTAGGGAAGTGACTGTCCATTGGAACTTTTTACTGTTCATGAATTCTATTCTCCTTTCGAACATAATTCTATCATACACACAAAATGTTACAGTTTATTGTAGAATATATTACAAATGTTACAAGAATATGTGAATTTAATGTAAAAAGCGCTTTGTATAGCGCTTTTTCCTTATTTTTGAACCAATACAACTAGCTCTATCCATTTTTTAGATAAAAAACTATCAACATGAGGCACAGAATAACGAGCAATGCCAGGGTATCTTTTACTCCCCACTGCAGAGTCCGATAGCGTGTTCGTCCTTCACCGCCTTTGTACCCTCTCGCTTCCATCGCAATTGCTAATGCATCTGCGCGTTTAAAACTTGAGGCAAACAAAGGAATGAGAATCGGAATGAAGGAACGGATCCTTTTTAATAGATTTCCTTCACCAAAATCAACACCACGCGCCCTTTGCGCATTCATGATTCGATTCGTATCATCCACTAAAGTTGGAACAAAGCGCAAACTCATAGATAGCATTAACCCAATCTCATGTGCTGGAACTTTAATAATTTTTAGTGGTGTGAGGATCTTTTCAACAGCATCTGCTAAACTCAATGGTGTCGTCGTCACGGTTAAAATCGTCGAATAAAAAATGATTAAAATAAATCTACAAAATATGATGGCGGCTTGCATCAATCCTTGGTCGGTTAATTTAAAAAACCACCATTGATACAAAATAGTTCCTTGAGAGGTCGCAAATAATTGAAAAATGGTTGTAAAAGCAATGATAAAAATCATTGATTTTAAACCTTTAATATAAAAACTAACCGAAATCCTCGTTAGATACATTAAAACAAAAATAAAACCAAAGAGAAGAACATTTGTCTGGATATTATTTGCCCAAAACAGAAGAAATATGAATAAAAACATTGAGAGCAACTTCCCACGAGGATCTAGTTGGTGGATAATGGAGTTTCCAGGAATATACCTTCCCAAAATCATATTATTCATGAAGTAACAGCTCCTTTAGTTCCTCAATTTTGATTGGTAGTCTGTCCAGAGGAAGTCCTCTTCGTTTCAATTGAAGAGCAAAATTCGTAATTTGTGGGACTCCTAATTGAAGTTTTTGTAAATACTCAACCTGTTGAAACACTTCCCTTGGGGATCCGTTTAGGACAAGTTTTCCCGCTTCTAAAGCAAATACAGTATCAGCAAAATTTGCTACATCATCCATCGTATGAGTTACCAGAACTAGGGTCATCCCATTTTTATGTAATGTCTCAAACAGCGCCATCAATTCCTTTCTTCCAGCAGGATCTAGACCTGCTGTTGGCTCGTCCAATACTAAAATCTCTGGTTCGATAGCTAAAATACCTGCGATCGCAACCCGTCTCATCTGTCCACCAGATAGTTCAAATGGACTTTTATCATAGATAGACTCTTCTAAACCAACGATCGCTAATTTTTCTTTGGCTATTTCCTCCGCTTTGTCCTTAGGTACCCCAAAATTCTGTGGTCCAAAGGCTACATCAGCTAGAACGGTTTCTGCAAACAGCTGACTTTCTGGAAATTGAAAAACCAAACCAACCTTTTTTCTCAGGTACTTCATTTCTTTTGGCTCAGAATGATTATCTAAAACAAAATCTTCAAATTGAATCGTTCCTTTAGTCGGACGCAGTAAACCATTTAGTAATTGCAACAAAGTAGACTTGCCACTACCAGTATGTCCGATAATGGCTGTATAAGATCCATCTTTTATTTCCAAACTAATATCAGAAAGCGCCTGCCCTTCAAAAGGACTTCCCTCTTGATAAGTATAATAGACATTCTTTAAAGAGATTCCCATAATTGGTCTAATAACTCACTTTCTGTTAGATAATCCTGTTTTAGCGGAAAATGCGAGCTGAGAGATTCTTGAACCTGCTTACTAAAAGGCTTATCTAGTCCAATCTCATTGAGGTCATTTCTTGAAAACAATTCCCGCGGCGTCATAGAAGACTCTAGTTTTCCTTTTTGAAACACGAGTGTTCGATCACTTAAGGCAATTTCGGTTAAATCATGGGTAATGGAGATAATTGTTAATTGAAATTTTTTCTGAAGTTCTCTCATTACCGCCATTAGATCCTCTCTACCTTCTGGATCTAACATACTAGTTGCTTCATCAAGGATAATAATCGTTGGTCTCAAGGCGATAATACCTGCTATGGCCACCCGTTGCTTTTGACCACCTGACAAACGAGATGGTTCGCGATCTTTAAACTCCAGCATACCAACTTGCTCAATAGCCTTCTCCACACGTTGAAACATTTCTTCCCGTGGAATTCCTTGATTTTCTAAACCAAAGGCAACATCATCTTCTACTGTCGCACCAACAAATTGGTTATCAGGATTCTGAAATACAATCCCAATTTTACTACGGATTTCCCATATGGTTTCACGAGTCAGTTGTTTTCCATCAATGTAAATCTCACCAGACTCAGCTTCCAAAAGACCATCAATCAGGCGTACAACTGTAGATTTCCCACTACCATTGTGTCCAACAATCGAAAGCCACTCTCCTTGTTTCACGTGAAACGAAACCGTGTCAATTTGATACTCTTCTACTGTTTTATCGTATCGAAAGGATACATTTTTTAGCTCAATCATCTGTTTCATTTATTTAAATGTGTCTTTAAAGAGATAGCTACTTCCCTTAAAGTAGTCGTAACCAGAATAAATTGTGAAAATCAATGCAATATAAAGCAACACTTGCCCTGGAAGAGTCCAATGGCAAAGCAAAAAGATAATGGCAAACATTTGGCTAAAGGTTTTAATTTTTCCAGGCATGGCTGCAGCAAGAACTGTACCACCTGTCTCAACAAGTAGAAGACGCAAACCAGTAACAGCTAACTCACGACAAATGATAACGGCTGCAATCCAAGCAGGAACCATTTTTAATTCAATCATCATGATAAAGGCTGACATGACCAATAATTTATCTGCCATTGGATCGGCAAATTTACCAAAATTACTCACTACATTCCATTTTCGTGCAAGAAAGCCATCTAAATAATCTGTAATACTAGCAATTGCAAAAATAACTGCCGCTACAATATGTCCTAAGTAAGAGTGACTTAAACTTAAAATGGCAATAAAAATAGGAATCATCACAACCCGAATTAATGTCAATGCATTAGGAATATTTTCTTTTTTCATACTTCCTCCAAAAAATAAACTATCTTTACATCTATTTTACAGATGCTGTAAACTCATAAAAATATACGATATAAATCACAAAACCAAGAATGACAAAACTAACTAGTAGATAATACAGGATTGGTAACCAGCTCGCTTTCTGTCTTAATTTTCTTGAATGAAGCTCTTCGTCATCTACAAGTATCTCTTCATCAAATAACAATTCTTTTCCTTCACGAAAAGCTGTCAATAGGATGGACTCATCTAATCCCAAAGCCCATGCTAATTTTTTAAGATAGATCTGAGCGTAAAAGGGACTCGGTAATAGATCAAACTCATCGTTTTCCAACGCTTCTATATAAGGAATTTCAATAGCTGTCTTATTTGACACATCCTGTAAACTTAAGTGTAAATTTACTCTTGACAGTCTTAACACTTGACCAATCGTTCTCTTCTTCATGTTTCCCCTTCTTGATACATTGTTTACTACTTTTGAAAAATCATATAGTCAACCATCTCAGCCCGTTCGATGAACTGACGCCCTAATTTGATGATATCTTGTAAACTAATACCTTGTAAAATCTTTGGAAGATCATAAGAAGTGCTACCGTCTGAAAAATATTCAAACTGAGTGGCACTATACTCAAGCGAATTTAAACCTTGTAAGAAATCACCAAACATTTCGCTTTTAATCGTATCCAAATGTTCCTGATTGACATCTGGATCCTTCTCAAATTGTTTGATTGCTGACCTAAATTGATGAGATAAGGACACCGGTTCTTGAGTATCCATTGTCAAAATAACGAAATGAAATAATTCCTCAACCTCGACTTCAAGTGTCAATGAGTTGTCAATCTTCCCAGCTTCATATAAACTTTGAAACCGTTGCGAAGTCCAACCAAACATCATCGAAAATAGTAATTTCAACATCAATTTATAACGAAATTTTTCCTCTTTCTTAATGATATCATTTCCTCGAATTCCAATTGCCAACTTCGGAGTAGCAACTTCCATTCTACAAGATTGATTCAATCTTACTTCATTTTTTTCTACAGGAAAACGTTCTAACTCCACAGATGGATGAGGAGGAACTAGATCATATTTCTTTACTACTTGCAATACTTCATCAACATCAAAGTTTCCGATCACTAATAAGTGCATTTGAGAGGGATGATAGAATAGATCAAAGTTTTCACGGAGATTATCTATTGTAATGTTGGAAATAGACTCCCTAGTCCCAGCAATATCATCTGCTAACGGTGTTCCAGGATATAAATTTTCTAAAGCACCAAAAAATAATCGATAGTCTGGACTATCTTGATACATTCCAATTTCTTGTTGAATGATTTCTCTTTCCTTAGATACAGATTTTTCTGTAAAGGAAGCCTTTGAAACCATCTCCAATAACAATTGAATATTCTCAGGGACTTTTGAAGTTGTTGAGAAAAGATAACTTGTCTTTGTAAAGCTTGTAAAGGCATTACTTTCCGATCCTAAATGAACGAATTTTTTTAAATAATCTTGACCATTTTCATCTTCAAATACTTTGTGTTCTAGGAAATGAGCAATTCCTGCAGGATATTGCCTTTCATCACCATTCACTAGAATTCGTGTATCCACTGAGCCAAACTTAGTTGTGATTATTCCATAGGTTTCATAATAATCTTCTTTGGGAATTAAATGAATAGTCAACCCATTTGACAAGCGTGTAAAGTAAACTTGCTCACCAACTGATTCATAATATTTTTCTTTAATTTTCAATCTTTACACTACTTTCCTTCCATAAAATAAACAGACTGTAAATTAATTGTTTTTGCCACTTCAATAATTTCTTCTCTACTAACCTTATCGATGGACTCTAACCACTCTTCTAAAGAAAGGACTTTCTTTCCTAGGATCGTTTTCAGATATTCCCTTTCAATCAAGGTATTTTGCCGATCCTGTGCTAATAAGGTCGTATTCACCAACATTTCTTTTGTCAATTGAAGCTCTGACTCTGTAAACTTGCCTCGTTTTAAATCATTCAACTGTCGCATAATCAAGGTCATTACTTTCGTACGAGATTCCTTATCAATACCTGCAAAAACTCTCATGAAGCCTGTAAAAATATCAAAATGGCTTGAGATAGTATAAGCAAGGCCTTCTTTCTCACGTATTATTTGAAAAAGTCTCGAATGCGAGAAAGCTCCCAGCATCCCATTTAATACAACTAGAGGGATATGGAGAGATTCTTCATACTGGGTAGAAAAATGATAACCTAATTCTAAAATAGATTGTTGGTTTTGTTTTTGCTCTAACTTTTCTCTTACAACATTTGTAAAAGGTTGTTGATAGGTGACAGACAAATTGTTATCACGTGGCTTGAATTCAAACTGGTTCACTCGATCCACAATAGCGACCTCATTAAAGTCACCTATGAAAAAGAAGTCAATGTTATCTAATTGGAGCATCTGATGAAACTGTTCAAGAGAACTTTGAGCTGTTTCTTGTCTCACTAAATCAACTTTCCCCAATCTTGACATCCCGATTGTTTCGTCTTCAAAAAATAGTTGATTCAATTGCCCATGTGCATAATAATAAGGCTCTTCAATTTCTGACTCCAAATCGGAAATCGTATTTTTCTTTTCAACGTCAAATGTATCACTGTCAAAGTGATCTTCTACTACCAAAGGTGAAAAGAAGATAGTTTCTATAATGTCCAAAACCTCATCCGTAAGAACATTTTTCTTGCTCAAAAAGTCATCGCGCACAAAGGAAATATTCAAATCAACATAATGAACACGCCCCCTCTTAGAGACTGAGGTTGACAATTCTACCCCATATAGACTCGCTAATTTTTCACGGAATAATTGTGAAGTTGGATATTTTTGATTTGCAGTTTCCATCATACAGGCTACTAAAACACGCGCAGCCACGGTATTTTCATCTAATGGTGATGAAAAACGGACCTTAATTTTATTGGTTTTAAATTTTTTTGATTGAAGAAAGTGAAGATTCACGCCCTTTACTAATTCCATTTTCATCCTCGTTCTACTCAATAGTAACTTTCATTATAACACGAAATCACACTAAAATCCTAATTCAAACTGTGAAAAAGCTCCTCAAATCACTCAACATTCTCTACCCTAGAAAAACTAAAAATATGGTATAATAACACGCAAAGAGGTGAACTATGAATTACAAATTATTTGATGACTTTATTACATTACAAGCAATCTTAAAAGAACTCGGCATTATACAGAGTGGTGGTGCAATCAAAGCCTTTCTTCAAGAAAAAGAAGTCTTTGTGAATGGTGAATTAGAACAACGGAGAGGCCGTAAACTTCGTGTCAATGATCAGATTGACATTCCTGAACTGAGCATGACTATCACCATTCTTGAACCTTCTCAAGAAGAAATAGAAGAACATCTTAAAGAGAAGGAAGAAAAGGAACGTGTTGCTAAACTTGTCAAGCAACTCAATCAACAACAAAAGAAACAACCGACAAAGACTAACAAAAAAGAAAAAGCAATTCGCTTTCCTGGTATCTCCTAATGTGGTTAAAACACTTATCCATTCAACATTTTCGTAATTATCAAGAACTAGAAGTCGAGTTTCATCCTGGATTAAATATTTTCCTAGGTCAAAATGCTCAAGGAAAGACCAATATTCTCGAATCAATTTATTTTCTAGCTTTAACCAGAAGTCATCGAACACGAAATGATAGAGATCTCATCTATTTTGAATCCACCGATTTTAAAGTTTCTGGTCAATTGCAAAGAGAAACTGGTCCCCTTCCATTAGAAATTTCCTTGACACCAAAAGGTCGGATAACTAAGGTAAATCATTTGAAACAAGCCAAATTATCAAACTATATTGGCCATATGAATGTTGTCCTTTTCGCACCCGAAGATTTGCAACTGATCAAAGGATCACCTGCAGGGCGTCGAAAGTTTATTGACATTGAATTAGGTCAGATGAAACCTCTCTATTTATCCGACTTATCTCAATACAACCATGTACTGAAACAAAGAAACAGTTATCTAAAAAATTCGGAAAAAATTGATGCTACATTTTTGGAGGTCTTAGATTCACAACTAGCTAATTTTGGAAGTCGCGTCATCCATCATCGGCTTGAGTTTATTAAAAAATTAGAAGCTAAAGCAGAAGAAAAACACACTCGACTTTCTGACAACAAAGAAGACCTATCGATTCAATATCAGTCAACTGTTTTTTCTGAAGAAGGAAATGATATAGAAGAGCAGTTTCTCTCTATGTTGGAAAAAAACCGTCAGAAGGATATTTTTAGGAAAACAACAAGTATTGGGCCTCACAGGGATGATTTGGCATTTTTTATCAATAATATGAATGCTACCTTTGGTAGTCAGGGCCAGCATCGAAGTGTTGTTCTCTCTCTAAAATTAGCAGAAATTGAATTGATGGAAGAAATCACAAGAGAAAAGCCTATTTTATTACTTGACGATGTCATGAGCGAACTTGACAATTATCGTCAACTTCAACTACTTGAAACCATCTCTAATAATATTCAAACATTTATTACAACGACCACTCTCGATCATTTAAAAGACCTGCCTGAAGAGTTGAAAATTTTCACTGTTCAAGCCGGTCATATCAAAACAGCATCTTGACAGAATTGTCAAGATGCTGTTATTTTTGTTTACAAATGTGTAAATTTATTGTGCTGAGTAGTTAGGAGCCTCGTTTGTGATTTGCACATCATGAGGATGGCTTTCTTTCAATCCTGCACCACTCATTTCAACAAATTGTGCATGATCATGTAAATCTTGAATGGTTGCTGCACCAACATAACCCATACCTGAACGAATACCACCGATCATTTGGAATACCATATCTGCTACAGAACCTTTATAAGCAACACGTCCCTCAATTCCTTCAGGAACCAATTTATTGGCTTCATTGACAGATCCTTGGAAGTAACGGTCGCTAGAACCTTTCTTCATTGCTGCAATAGATCCCATACCACGGTATGTTTTAAATTTACGACCTTGGAAGATTTCTGTTTCACCTGGTGCTTCATCTGTACCTGCAAGCATTGAGCCAAGCATAACCGCGTTTCCACCAGCTGCTAGTGCTTTGACAATATCTCCTGAATACTTGATACCACCATCAGCAATGATCGTTTTTCCATATTCACGAGCTACAGCGGCTGCATCATAAATGGCAGTCACTTGAGGAACACCAACCCCTGCAACAACACGAGTTGTACATATTGATCCTGGACCAATTCCGACCTTAACTACGTCTACCCCTGCATCAAATAATGCACGAGCACCTTCAGCGGTTGCAATATTTCCTGCAATCAAGGTACGATCTGGGAAGTGAGCACGAATTTCTGCAATCTTACGAAGAACACCCGCAGAATGTCCATGAGCAGTATCGATGACAATAGCATCTGCACCAGCTTCAAAAAGAGCTTCTGCACGTTCAAAAGTATCTGAAGTAACCCCTACGGCACCAGCCACAAGCAAACGACCAAATTCATCCTTAGCCGCATTTGGAAACTCAATAACTTTTTCAATATCTTTGATTGTAATCAAGCCAGAAAGACGACCATTTTCATCTACCAATGGTAATTTTTCAATACGGTGCTCTTGTAGAATGCGTTCAGCTGTTTCCAAATCGGTTCCAACCGGTGCAGTTACCAAGTTTTCACTTGTCATATGATTTGAAATGGGTTGATTGTAATCAGAAATAAAACGCAAATCCCGGTTTGTAAGGATACCAACTAATTTACGATTTTCAAGTGTTTCAACAACAGGAACACCACTGATTCGGTATCGTCCCATCAACTCATCTGCTTCTGCAATTGTATGAGACGGAGTCAAATAGAACGGATCAATGATAACCCCATTTTCAGAACGTTTTACTTTGCGTACTTCATCTGCCTGTTGCTCAATTGACATGTTTTTATGGATCACACCAAGTCCACCAGCACGTGCCATAGCAATTGCCATTTGACTTTCAGTCACCGTATCCATAGCAGCAGTAATGATTGGGATATTCAAGCGTAAATTACTTGCTAATTGTGTACTTAAATCTGCATCATTAGGCAATACGTGACTTTCTGCTGGAATCAAAAGCACGTCATCGAATGTAAACCCTTTTTTCAAAAACTTTGTGTCCCAATTAGACATTAGCTGGATCCTCTTTTCTTTTTATTTGAGCAAGGCTCGAATTTTTATTGTTAATATCATACCATTCTATGGCAATTTGTCAATCATTTATTGGTAACTATCAATGAACGGTATAAAATGTTCGCTATTAATGAAGTCGTTTTATTTTTTAAAATAGGTAATTCCCATCGCAGATTTGACTTCATCCAATGTTTGAGCTGCTACATTTCGAGCACGTTCACTTCCTTTTTCAAGAATAGAGTAGACTTCACCCATATCCTTTGCAAATTCAAGGCGTCTTTCACGAATTGGTCTTAATTCACGATCTAAAATTTCTAAAAGATATCGTTTGGTCTTTACATCACCAAGTCCACCACGTTGATAATGTTCTTTCATTTCTGCAATTTCAGCTGAATCTTCTGGACGGCCAAATACATCCAGGTAATGAAACACCATATTGCCTTCGATTTTTCCTGGATCCTCTACTTTAATATGATCCGGATCGGTATACATACTCATCACTTTTTTCTTTAAAGTATCCGCATCATCAGCTAGGTAAATTCCATTATTCAATGATTTAGACATTTTAGCATTTCCATCTAAACCAGGTAAGCGCCCCGCTGCTTCATTTTCAGGATAAATTCCTTCCGGTTCCACCAAAGTATCTGTGTTGTATGCATGATTAAAGGAACGAACAATCTCACGAGTTTGCTCAATCATAGGCTTTTGATCATTTCCTACTGGAACAAAATTCGCTTTAAATGCTGTGATATCGGCTGCTTGTGAAATAGGGTATACCAAAAATCCTGTTGGAATACTCTCACCAAAACCTTTTTGAGAAATCTCGGTTTTTACAGTTGGATTCCTTTCAAGTCGCGCCAAAGATACTAGATTCATGTAATACATGGTCAATTCCGCTAATTCAGGAATCTGACTTTGAATGAAAATCGTAACTTTTTCAGGATCTAGTCCAGCTGCCAGATAATCCAAAGCAACATTACCAATAGATTCTACAATCGTTTTTGGATCTTTTGCATGGTCTGTCAAAGCTTGCTGGTCTGCTAGGAAAACAAACATATTATACTCATCTTTATTTTGCAACAAGACGCGATTTTTTAAAGAACCAACATAGTGGCCAATATGGAGTTTTCCTGTCGGTCTATCTCCTGTCAGAATGATGGGTTTTGTCATACTCTTCTCCTTAATCGTTATCCCTATCATTATAGCACTTTCTAGTTGAAAATGTTAGTCTATCCTCTATGTTTGTAAGGAATTAACACTTTACTAAACTGTCAATTTCGTTTACATCATTGTAAAAACAAATTGACAGTAAAAAAGTTGAATTTTCCCCTATTTTCTAGTAAAATGAAGACATTATAGAAAGAGGAGAAAATCATTGCTTACAGTATCAGACGTCTCACTACGTTTTAGTGATCGAAAATTGTTTGACGATGTCAATATCAACTTTACAGAAGGAAATACGTACGGTCTCATCGGTGCCAACGGTGCTGGAAAGTCAACCTTTTTAAAAATTTTAGCTGGAGATATTGAACCAACAACTGGTCATATTTCTCTTGGCCCTGATGAACGTTTGTCTGTTTTGCGTCAAAATCACTTTGACTACGAAGACGAGCGGGTCATCGATGTTGTCATTATGGGAAATGAAAAGCTCTACAACATTATGAAGGAAAAAGATGCTATCTACATGAAAGAAGATTTCTCTGATGAAGATGGTGTCCGTGCAGCTGAACTGGAAGGTGAATTTGCCGAACTTGGTGGATGGGAAGCAGAAAGTGAAGCATCTCAATTGCTTCAAAATCTAAATATTTCAGAAGACCTTCATTATCAAACTATGAGCGAGTTAGCCAATGGGGATAAAGTGAAAGTTCTCTTAGCTAAAGCCCTTTTTGGTAAACCAGATGTCCTTCTTTTGGACGAGCCGACCAATGGATTGGATATTCAATCCATTACCTGGTTAGAAGATTTTCTGATTGATTTTGAAAATACGGTTATCGTTGTATCCCATGACCGCCACTTTTTGAATAAAGTCTGCACCCATATGGCGGATCTCGACTTTGGAAAAATTAAACTTTACGTCGGAAACTATGATTTCTGGAAAGAATCTTCTGAACTTGCAGCAAAATTACAAGCAGATAGAAATGCAAAAGCTGAAGAAAAAATTAAACAATTGCAAGAGTTTGTCGCACGTTTCTCAGCCAACGCTTCAAAATCAAAACAAGCAACTTCGCGTAAAAAAATGCTTGACAAGATTGAACTTGAAGAAATTGTTCCATCTAGTCGGAAGTACCCATTTATCAACTTTAAGGCAGAACGAGAAATTGGTAACGATCTCTTGACAGTTGAAAATCTTTCTGTCAAGATTGATGGTGAAACTATCCTTGACAATATCAGCTTTATCTTACGTCCTGGTGACAAAACCGCCCTTATCGGACAGAACGATATTCAAACAACCGCTTTGATCCGTGCATTGATGGATGATATTGAATATGAAGGAACTGTCAAGTGGGGAGTTACAACTAGTCGATCATATCTACCAAAAGACAACAGTCGTGATTTTGCAGGTGGTGAAAGTATTCTTGATTGGCTTCGTCAATTTGCAAGTAAAGAAGAAGATGACAATACTTTCCTTCGTGGTTTCTTAGGACGGATGCTCTTTTCGGGTGACGAAGTTAACAAGTCTGTCAACGTCTTGTCAGGGGGAGAAAAAGTTCGTGTCATGTTGTCTAAATTGATGCTCCTCAAGTCAAATGTTCTTGTACTGGATGATCCAACCAATCACTTGGATTTGGAGTCTATTTCAAGTTTGAATGATGGATTGAAGAATTTTAAAGAATCGATTATCTTTGCTAGCCATGACCACGAATTCATTCAAACACTCGCCAACCATATTATCGTTCTTTCAAAAAACGGCGTAATCGATCGTATTGATGAAACCTATGATGAGTTTCTTGAAAATGAAGAAGTTCAAGCAAAAGTGAAAGAACTTTGGAGTCAATCATAAAAATAAAGAGCCCTGAAATAATGATTTCAGGCTCTTTCAGTAGAAATATATGAATAAAACAAAGCTAAAAACATCCCTTTTTATAGTATCTTCTTTCCTGATTCCAGCTATCATGATGTTCTTTATTTACCTCTCACAAGGAATCTACTGGAACAGTGATACATCCCCCTTATTAGGAGATGGTTATCATCAGTATGTCATTTTTGATACCACACTTCGAAATATTTTACATGGGACGGATAGCCTATTTTACAGTTTTCAAAGTGGATTAGGTATTAATTTCTATGCACTCAGTAGCTATTATCTAGGAAGTTTCTTTTCTCCTCTCGTCTACTTCTTTAATGCACAATCCATGCCGGATGCTGTTTACCTCATCACTCTTCTTAAATTTGGAGCTATTGGGTTAAGCACTTATATTAGTTTACATGGAATGTTTTCTAAAATTCCTAGATCCCTGGTTCTTACCCTTTCAACATCATTTGCTCTTATGAGCTTTGCTATCAGCCAAATTGAAATCAAAACTTGGCTAGATGTTTTTATCCTAGCACCATTAATTCTTTATGGATTCAAAAAACTCATTTACAATGAGGGAGAGATTCTCTACTTTATCAGCTTAACCAGCTTGTTTATCCAAAATTATTATTTTGGGTTTATGATGTCTATTTTTCTTATTTTATGGTACTTGACACAACTGTCATGGGACATCAAAGGAATTGGAAAACGCTTCTTTCATTTTGTAATTGTATCTCTTTTATCAGTTATAACAAGCCTTGTGATGTTATATCCAACCTTCTTAGATTTACGCACTCATGGAGAAAGTTTTTCAAAGGTTGACAGTATCTTTACAGAAAAAAGTTGGTATCTTGACGTATTTGCAAAAAATTTCATTGGAAGTTTTGACACTACTAAATATGGATCAATTCCAATGATCTACGTGGGATTATTTCCACTTCTTTTAGCGATTACCTTTTTCTTTGTAAAGTCGATCAAGTTTCACGTGAAACTTTCTTACTTTATACTCTTGACCATTCTTATTTTGAGTTTTCGTTTTCAATTATTAGATCTCCTTTGGCAAGGTATGCACGCGCCGAATATGTTTCTTCATCGATACTCTTGGATCTTTTCTTTGACGATTATTCTGATGGCAGGAGAAGTACTAAATCGAATAGAGGAGATCACTTGGATTCGTTTTAGTCTTGCTAATTTTCTCCTTATTCTAGGATTTGGAGCAACTGTCCTTTACAGCAGTCACTATAAATTTTTAGATGCAGTCAATTTCATTGTTACTTTTGAGTTTTTAATTGCTTTCTATTTGGTCTGTTTAGGATTTATCCTAAAAAAGATACTGCCTAGACTTTTCTATCTTTCGATCCTGTTTTTCTCCATCTTTGAATTATCGGTGAATAGTTATTATCAAATGGAAGGTATTGCGAATGAATGGGTCTTTGCTTCTCGATCATCCTACGAACGAGACTTAAAAGCCATCCAATCCTTAGTAAGAGAGAAGACAGACTCTAATTATCGGACTGAGATTCTACAGCCACAAACGGGCAATGATAGCATGAAGTATGGTTATAATGGAATTTCTCAATTTTCATCTGTACGAAATACGGATGCTAGTTCGACATTAGACAAACTTGGATTTAAATCTGAAGGAACCAACCTCAATCTTAGATACCAAAACAATTCTATTTTAATGGATAGTCTATTTGGTGTTCGCTATAATTTAAGCCAACAACCTGTTCAAAAATTTGGATTTAAAGAGATTGCAACCAAAAATGGAGTCTCACTTTCAGAAAACGAATATGCCTTACCAATCGCCTTTCTGTCAGCAAAACCTTATAAAAATACTTCCTTTACGAATTTGACACTGGATAATCAGACACGATTCATCCATCAAATCACAGATGAAAAATATAAATTTTATAAGAAATTAAATATTCTCTCGCCTACTTCACAAAATACTACATCTTCGTTGCAAACTGCAAAAATTGAAGAAGATAGTCATCTATCCTACGCAAGTATTCAATATGAAGTAACGGTTCCTGCCCATAGCCAACTATATGTCAATGTTCCAAATTTACAATTTTCAAACGATGATCGGAAAGATATTGAAATCAGCTACAATGGACAGACCCAACGCTATACCATTGATAATGCCTTTCCATTCTTTTCGATTGGCCATTTTGACACAGAGGAAACAGTTACTATTCGTTTGAGTTTTCCAGAAAATTCGACAGTCTCCTTTGATACACCAGAATTTTTTGCTCTGGATCTTGACCAATACACACAAGCTATCGCTAGTATTCGTCAGCAAGAAGTTGCTATTCACAAAAAGAAAAACAAATTGGTAGCAGCCTATAACGCAAATAGAGACACTACCCTTATTTTTACACTCCCTTATGATAAAGGCTGGTCAGCTAAACAAAATGGAAAACCTATCCAAATTCATCGCATCCAGAAAGGATTATTGGGAGTTCGTGTTTCAAAAGGATCCGGAACAGTCACCTTAACATTTGTTCCCCAAGGCTTCATTGAAGGACTCATTGCCTTTTTCGTTGGAATCATTCTCTTCTTCCTCTACGAATGGAGACAAATAAAAAGACGAAAAAGCTAAGGAATCTAACCATCGTTCACTTATAAATAAAAGGCTAGGATAGTCATTATCCTAGCCTTTTTCAAAACAAAAAAACACCCAAATGGGTGCTATACTAGCTCCGCCAGTAGGACTCGAACCTACGACATCATGATTAACAGTCATGCGCTACTACCAACTGAGCTATGGCGGAATGAGATATAGTCCGTACGGGATTCGAACCCGTGTTACCGCCGTGAAAAGGCGGTGTCTTAACCCCTTGACCAACGGACCATATATTCATTAACAGAACATATCCCATTATATCAGAATTTAACTAATTGTCAAGCACTAAATTCTAAATTTTGCTCTTCGATTAATTTTTTGACACGTTTGATATTGCTTCTTGAGATTGGACAAGAATACCCTTCTTTCAACAACAACTGTTTCCTTTTCTTATCCATTCCAACGATCATACTTCTATTCACGATATAAGATTGATGGGGACTGAAATATCTCTCCTCCACATCTTTCTCCAAGACATCTGATAAACTTCCTGCAATTTCTTTTTGAAAATTTTTCCCAACTAAGTTTAATTTATAAGCAGAACCAACAGTTTCAATATAAAGAATATCTTTAAATGGAATTTTTATCTTTTTATCCTTAAAGTCATACTCAAAATAATCTGTCAAATCATCATTTCCAATTTGAATAGTTGTTAGGTACTCAATACACTCCTTGATTTTTAATCTAAATAAATCTTCATTCAAATTTTTATCAATAAAATCCAAGGCAGATACTTTATAACGATAGGTAATCGAAGCGAATTCTGATTTTGTAGTAATAAAAACAATAATAGCATAAGGATTTGCTTCTCGTATTTTTTGAGCAATTTCCAACCCACAATACTCATTGTCTTGGATATGAATATCTAGAAAATATAATTGGTGGATATCCGAATGCTGGATATAATTTTCAAATTCCGAAATTTTACCGGTAGAAATCACTTCAAGTTTAATTTCTAATTCCTTAGCAATTTCTGCAATATGTTTTTCTACCCGTATCTGTTGAGAGAGCTCATCTTCTAATAAAAAAATCTTCATTCTTGTTCGTATCCTCCAATCTTCAAAACTTGTAAAAAACGATTTCCTTGCAATTCCGTTTCTAAAAACATCGTTCCATAATTTGCTAAGATTTTTCTCACATTATTTAATCCTAGTCCTCTATTTTCTCCTTTTGTCGAATAGCCTTCTTCATATATTTTTCTAATATCAAAAGTGATTTCATTTGTTGTATTATGAATCACTAAGTAAACAATTTTTGAAATAGAGAAAATAGCAATATGAACTTTCTTTTCTTCTGCTTCTTTTGAAGCTTCCAAAGCGTTTGTCACTAGAATCCCAACGATTCTCACGATATCTAATAAATCAACTGGTAGTTGCTCGATTGGTTCACTCGTTTCAAAGGTCATTTCTACCCCAGCATCTCTTGCATCCAACCAGCCTCGAATCAAAATACTTCGTAAAGCAGAATCTTTGATATTGACCAAGTTGAATCCTGATAATGCTTCTGTATTGATCTCTTTATAACCTTTTTCCAATACTTCTCTATGGATTCTCTGTATTTCTGGAATATTTTCTTCCTCAATGGCTAACGACATAGAAATAACTAAATTTCCCAAATCATGACGAAATCCCCTGACAATAGAATAGAGACTTTGAATTTCAGCCATATACCGACTCATTTGTTGCTCAGAAAATTCTTTATACTCCAGTTCTAAATTTTTACGATACTGATCTCGCTCGATTTTCATATGGAATAAGCTGACTACAAAAGAGAAAAAACAAATCGTTGCCAACATACTCCCAAAATTTTTATATTGCGCTTGTTCACTAATCCATAAAGCAAAATTAATCACTACAAATATAGCAAAATAGACACAGATGAGTCTCTTTAAATATTTTTCAAATTCTTTCTCATAAAAAGGAGTGAAATCAAATTCAAATAGGTCAATTAACTTCAAAATGATTCCTAAAGAAATCAAACGAATGCACATATTGTAGACAATCGAGTAAGCTGCTACAACAGCATCCCCCAATACTGAAGAGACAATTATCGTCAGAAAAGTTGCTGTTCCTTCAACCGCTAAATAAGTAAAAAAAGAATAAAAAATGGCGCACAAGCGATTCGTCCGATTGGCATAATGATAATAAGGATATAAATAAACCGGCCATAAGAGCATATTTAAATCAGAGAGTCGAATATTTGAAAATAAAGTCACATCTAAAAATACTAAGAGACTTTCAAAAAGAAGAACAAAGGTGCTCAGCAGAAAGATAAATGCAAATTGATGTTCCTGATAGATTTTTTCGTCCACTAATGCAAACGTCAGAACAATGATCCCTCCCAAGAGAAAAGACAAGATTAATGACTGAATCACACAAACTCTCCCACTTTGTTTTTTCTATTTTATTATACTCTAGTATTATTATAAAAAAATAAAATTTTATATACAAAAAATTATAATATAAAATAGCCTAAAATTAAAGGGAATAGGTAAAATTGTAATGTTTTTAATGTTTTTGTTACATGAATGAAAACTATTTTACACAATTTATATAATCTACACTT
This sequence comes from Streptococcus sp. HMSC072C09, assembly GCF_001813105.1. NCBI lineage: Bacteria > Bacillati > Bacillota > Bacilli > Lactobacillales > Streptococcaceae > Streptococcus > Streptococcus sp. HMSC072C09. The sequence goes on from NZ_KV811503.1 coordinate 155,512, forward strand.
TGCACTATATAGGGATTGTTAGTTCTTTTTTAAAATATTCCTAATAAATCATTTCATCACTATTAATCTATAGCAAAGTATACAAAAATTAATAGATAATGAAAATTTATACATTTTAACATAAAAGAAAAGATGCAGCAAAAGCTGCATCTCTCATTTGATCCCAGCAGGATTCGAACCTGCGACCGTTCGCTTAGAAGGCGAATGCTCTATCCAGCTGAGCTATGAGACCGAACTTACTTCATTTTAGCAGAAAAAGGAAGGAGCGTCAAGGTTATTTATGGTAAGGACTCCCCTGTTGAATCATGAAAGCACGATAGATTTGTTCCACCAACACTAATTTCATCAACTGATGAGGAAGAGTTAATTGACCAAAGCTCATTAATAGATTTCCTCTTTTTTTCACTTCAGGAGACAGACCAAGACTGCCTCCAATAACAAAAGTAAGGTTTGAATAACCAGATGTCATAATCTGGTCAATCGTTTGACTAAATTTATCTGAAGGAAATTGTTTTCCTTCGATGGCTAATACAATCACATATTCCTTATCTGAAATCTTAGAGAGAATTCGTTGTCCCTCTTTTTCAAGGATTTGTTGATTTTCGAGTTGACTGGCACGATCTGGAGTTTTTTCATCAACTAACTCAACCTGTTCTACTTTTGCAAATCGACCAAGCCTTTTAATATACTCCGCGATCCCATCTTTTAAGTATTTTTCTTTTAATTTTCCAACGGTTATCAATTTAATTTTCATTCCCCTATTGTAGCATAATTCTTCAATTCCACAAATAATCCACAGCTATAGAAAGGAAATCTATTCTATAAAGTCCTTTTTAAAGCCATTTCTCAACTAAATTCTACAAGTTATCCACAATTTGTGGATAACTTTAGTTATTTAAGATATAATTAAGAAAGTTTTTCTATACTCTAGACAATTTGATATCCTTAGGAGGAAAATATGAAATCTTCATCTAATTTACTGAAAAAAGTTGGAAACATAGCCCTCATTTTTGTTGTAGGTTTTCTAGGTGGTATTCTTGGAACCTTTTTAACCTTACAAACATCTCATTCTTCTACTTCAAATACTGAAAGTAAGCAAGTCCACTCAACCACTGTTAAAACAGCTTATAAAAATACAACCTCAACTAGTGAGGCCGTAGACAAGGTGAAAAATGCTGTAGTTTCTGTGATTACTTATTCTGATTCTTCGAATCAAGGGTTATTTGAAAAAGAAGAAAACTCTGACTCACAAATTTCTAGTGAAGGTTCTGGGGTCATTTATAAAAAAGAAGGAAAATATGCCTACCTTGTTACCAACACCCATGTGATCAATGGTGCTAAAAAAGTAGATATTCTTTTAGCAGATGGGAATAAAGTCCCCGGAGAAGTAGTTGGGTCAGATGTCTATTCTGATATTGCAGTCGTTCGTATTAGTGCGGATAAAGCAAAGGCAGTAGCTGAATTCGGAGATTCAAACCAATTAACAGTCGGTGAGACTGCAATTGCAATTGGTAGCCCTCTTGGAACAGATTATGCGAATTCTGTTACCCAAGGAATTATTTCCAGCCAAGGCCGCAATGTGAAATTGAAAGCCGATAATGGACAAAATATCTCTACACGCGCCCTACAAACAGACGCAGCCATCAACCCAGGAAATTCTGGAGGCCCATTAATCAATATTCAAGGACAAGTCATCGGGATTACCTCAAGTAAAATTTCAAATAACGGACAAACGTCAGTAGAAGGAATGGGATTTGCAATTCCTGCAAATGATGTTGTCAATATTATCAAGCAACTAGAAGAAAAAGGAAAAGTAGTTCGACCAGCTCTTGGAATCCAAATGATGGATTTATCCAACCTTTCAACTTCTGATTTAAGCCAATTAAAACTTCCTGAAAAAATCTCTGGAGGAGTACTAGTTCGTTCAACACTTGAAAATATGCCTGCTTCAGATAAATTGCAACGTTATGATGTCATCACAAAGATCGATGATACAGATATCGAGTCAACGGCAGATTTACAATCCGCCCTCTATTCTCACCAAATCAATGATACAATCAAGGTCACATTCTATCGTGATGGAAAACAACAAACAACTTCTATCAAGTTGACAAAATCAACTGAGGATCTGAGCGATTAACTTTCACTTTCTTGACATACTTGTAAACACACCTTTACGAATTTGTAAAGGTGTGTTATTCTATTCATAAGATGGAAAAATTAGAAAAAATAGCGGTAAAGGACATTCGAACCAATCCTTTCCAACCAAGAAAAGTATTTGATCAAGAAAAATTAGAAGAACTGGCTCAGTCAATCAAAGAAAATGGCTTAATTCAACCCATTATTGTCAGAAAATCTCCAATAATTGGTTTTGAATTGCTTGCAGGTGAAAGACGTTTTAGAGCTTCAAAAATTGCTGGATTAGAGCTTGTTCCTGCGATTATTAAAGAGTTAACGGATCAAGAAATGATGCGACAAGCCATTATTGAAAATCTTCAACGAGAAGATCTCAATCCAATTGAAGAAGCCATCTCCTACCAGAAGCTCGTTGATCATGGCTATAAGCACGACCAAATCGCTCAATTTATGGGGAAATCTAGACCCTATATCAGCAATATGCTTCGCTTGTTACATCTAGCTCCCTCTGTTCAAGAAGCAGTCATTCAAAATGATATTTCTTCGGCTCATGCGCGTGTTCTTGTTCCTCTTGATGAAGAAGAGCAGCGCTTTTGGTTGGAGCGAATCAAACAGGATCATTTAAATGTTCGAACATTAGAAAGCAAGATCAGTTCAAAAAGAAAACAGAAAAATAAAAAAGCAAAAGAGAGCTTCCTACTGGAAGAGGAACAGCGATTGAAAAAAATATTAGGAACAGATGTGACGATACACTCCTCTTCTCAAAATAAAGGAACTATCCAAATTTCTTTTTCCAGTCTTGATGAATACCAACGAATTATCAACAGCCTTAAATAAGGCTGTTATTTTTATTTTTTGTATTGACAAGCTTTTCCACCATAAAAATCTTTTGTAAATAGCAGAAAAATAAGGATATTCTCTAGTTATCCCCACTTTGTGGATAACTTTTAAAAACAATGTGAATTTAAATCCACAACTTGTGGAAAAGTTTAAAACTATAATTTAATTTCATGAAATTTAGCCTGTGGAAAACTATTTTTGTTTGTGGTAGAATAGGAGTACGTATGATTTGATACAATTCAAGAAAAGGAGGGAAGTCTGATAGTGTCACAAGAAGAGCAATTTTGGTCTCGTTTTTTAGAATTAGCCCAATTACAACTAAAAGATAGTGCCTATGATTTTTTTGTCGCCGATTCAAAATTAGTCAAAATCGATGGAGAAACGGCTACCATTTATCTTGATGGAAATTATAAAGAATTATTTTGGGAAACAAATCTAAAAAATGCTTTGATCACAGCCAGCTTTGAAGTCTACAATACAGATTTGAAGTTCCATTTCGTTTTTGAAGATACCGAAGAAATTCCTAGTAGTCATAGCAGTGAGAGTAGGAGATTATCTTCAGCTAGCTTAACAACCGAACCGTTGCCTAAAATTGATACAGGTCTGAAATCAAAGTACACCTTTGATAATTTTGTGCAAGGGGATGGAAATATTTGGGCGAAAGCAGCAGCGCTTGCAGTTTCTGAAAATCTTGCAACAACTTACAACCCTCTCTTTATCTATGGTGGACCAGGGCTTGGAAAGACTCACCTATTGAACGCAATTGGAAATCAAATCCTAGAAAATATTCCAAACGCACGGGTTAAGTATGTCCCAGCAGAAACCTTTATTAATGAATTTTTAGAACACCTTCGATTAGGAGAAATGAAGACGTTCAAGAATACCTATCGAAGTCTTGATCTCTTACTGATCGATGATATCCAGTCACTCGGCGGGAAAAAAGTCACGACTCAAGAGGAATTCTTTAATACCTTTAATGCCCTCCATAGCGACAACAAACAGATTGTTCTAACAAGCGATCGAAGTCCGGATCATTTAGACAGTCTTGAAGAGCGGCTGGTTACTCGTTTCAAATGGGGACTAACGCAAAATATAACACCACCTGATTTTGAAACTCGGATTGCCATCTTACGGAATAAAATTGAAGATCTAGACTATATTTTTCCTAATGACACACTAGAATATCTAGCTGGTCAGTTTGATTCAAATGTCCGAGACTTAGAAGGTGCCTTAAATGATATTTCTTTAATGGCGAAGGTGAAGAAACTAAAAGAAATTACGATCGATGTTGCAGCTGAAGCTATTCGAGCTCGTAAAAATGATAATAGCAAGACGCTTGTCATCCCCATTGAAAAAATTCAGGAAGCAGTTGGAGCCTTTTATGGAGTCAGTGTAAAAGAAATCAAAGGTTCTCGAAGAGTTCAGAATATTGTCCTAGCACGACAAGTGGCCATGTATCTTTCAAGAGAGATGACGGACAACTCACTTCCTCGAATCGGAAAAGAATTCGGTGGAAAAGACCACACGACTGTCATTCATGCTTATGAAAAAATTAAAAGTATGGTCGACACAGATGATAATCTACGACTCGAAATTCAAAGTATCAAGAAAAAGTTAAATTAATCTGTGGATAACTTCCTCTAAACTTCTAGGGGTTATGCACAATTTTTAAACAAGTAACTTTTTAAGTCATAGATAGGATTCTGAGAGTTTTCCACAACTTCCACACAACCTACTATTACTATTAACTTACTAATCATAAAATAAATAAAAGGAATGACCATGATAAATTTTTCTATTAACAAAACTTTATTTTTACAAGCACTAAATACTACCAAAAGAGCGATCAGTTCAAAAAATGCTATCCCAATTCTTTCCACGATTAAAATTGATGTCACTCCAGAAGGAGTTGCCTTATCTGGATCGAATGGCCAAATTTCAATTGAAAACTTTATTTCTATCAAAGATGAAAATGCTGGTTTACTAGTGACCTCTCCAGGTTCTATTTTATTGGAAGCAACTTTCTTTATTAATGTGGTTTCAAGTTTACCAGATGTTACTTTAGATTTTAAAGAGATTGAACAAAAACAGGTTCTTTTAACAAGTGGAAAATCAGAAATTACACTTAAAGGAAAAGATGCAGATCAATATCCACGTATTCAAGAAATTGCTGCAAGTAATCCATTAGTTTTGGAAACAAAATTATTAAAACAATTAATTAATGAAACAGCATTTGCAGCAAGTGTACAAGAAAGTCGTCCAATTTTGACAGGTGTTCACTTTGTTTTATCGGATAATAAAGAGCTAAAAACAGTAGCAACAGACTCTCACCGTATGAGTCAAAAAGTGATTACACTGGAGAAAAATGGAGACAACTTTGATGTTGTCATCCCAAGTCGCTCTCTTCGTGAATTCACCTCTGTTTTTTCTGATGATATTGAAACAGTTGAGGTTTTCTTTGCTAACAATCAAATTCTCTTTAGAAGTGAACACATTAGTTTTTATACCCGTTTGCTAGAAGGAAATTATCCTGATACAGACCGTCTCATTCCAACAGAATTCAATACAGAGGCAACCTTCAATGTGGCCAACCTTCGATTTGCAATGGAGCGTGCTCGTCTTCTTTCAAATGCGACTCAAAACGGAACGGTTAAATTAGAGTTCAAAAATGGAGTGGTTTCTTCCCACGTTCATTCACCAGAAGTTGGGCGAGTAAATGAAGAGATCGATACGAGCGCCGTTTCAGGAGAGGATTTGTCTATTAGCTTTAATCCAACTTATTTGATTGAAGCGCTCAAAGCTATTGACAGTGAACAAGTTGTTATTCGTTTTATTTCTTCTGTTAGACCGTTTACATTGGTTCCAGAAGGAAATGAACAAGGGTTCATTCAATTGATTACGCCAGTTCGCACAAATTAACAAAGGTGAATCATGTATACGTTAGGTGATTTTGTAGAAATGAAAAAGCCTCACGCTTGTGTGATTAAAGAAACAGGCAAGAAGGCAAATCGTTGGGAAATTACGCGACTTGGTGCAGACATAAAAATCAAGTGTAGCAATTGTGATCATGTGGTCATGATGAGTCGCCATGATTTTGAACAGAAAATGAAGAAAGTACTATAAAAGGTTCAGTCACTTATGTGACCGAACCTTTTCGATTATTTTAATTCTTCAAATTTTCCATTTTTAACTTCTTTGAAACCACCCTGTTTCATCATATCAAAAGTTGATTTGAAGCTGATATAGTCGACTTTTTTATCTTTTTGTGTCGTTACTAATTTCTTTTCAATTAGCTGATCTAAGTCTGCCTTTTCATAATTTAGTGTTGTTTTTTCAACCAAATAATCATCTTTATATTCAGCAGAATGTGTGAATCCTTTGACATCTTTGTATTCTTCATCATATTTATCGATCATTTCCTTTAATTGATCTTTCGTAACTCCCGCCTCTTTGTAATAAATAGTAGTGGTGGTTTGGTTACTGATCGCTTTATCACCTTTATGTTCTAGTGTAATACGAACATCTGTTTTCTTTTCTTGGTTGATTGCCTGAAGATAGGATTTTTGAACAGATTGTTGTCCACAAGCTCCAAGAAGAAAGAGCGTAAAGATAGCGATTAAAGAAAGAAAAATAGATTTCCATATTTGTTTTTTCATCTGAAAAACTCCTTTGTTCATTGTTAAATATAGTATATCATTTTTATCTTTTTAGAACGTTACAGTTTGATGAAAAAATCTAGTTTCAAAGGTCATGAAATATTTTATTTTTCATTACTTATCTTTTGAATTATGTTATAATAAAAGAGATTGAAATTTGAACGGAGAAAAAAGAAAAATGGTATTAACAGCAGGTATCGTTGGCTTACCAAATGTTGGTAAATCAACCCTATTTAACGCAATTACAAAAGCAGGAGCAGAGGCCGCAAACTATCCCTTTGCAACCATTGATCCAAACGTCGGGATGGTAGAAGTTCCAGATGAACGCCTCCAAAAATTGACGGAAATGATTACTCCTAAGAAGACAGTTCCGACTACTTTTGAATTTACAGATATTGCTGGGATTGTGAAAGGGGCTTCTAAGGGAGAAGGACTTGGTAATAAATTCTTGGCCAATATCCGTGAAGTAGATGCCATTGTCCATGTAGTGCGTGCTTTTGATGATGAAAATGTCATGCGGGAGCAAGGTCGTGAAGATGCCTTTGTTGATCCACTGGCAGATATTGATACCATCAATTTAGAATTAATTTTAGCCGACTTAGAGTCTGTCAATAAACGCTATGCGCGTGTAGAAAAAATCGCTCGTACACAAAAAGATAAGGATTCTGTTGCGGAATTTAATGTTCTACAAAAAATCAAACCAGTTCTTGAAGATGGTAAATCAGCTCGGACCATTGAATTCACGGAGGAAGAACAAAAAGTGGTGAAAGGACTTTTCCTTTTGACTACCAAACCAGTTCTTTATGTAGCCAATGTGGATGAAGATGTTGTTGCAGATCCAGATTCTATCGAGTATGTGAAGCAAATTCGTGACTTTGCGGCAACAGAGAATGCGGAAGTCGTGGTGATTTCTGCGCGTGCTGAGGAAGAAATTTCTGAGCTAGATGATGCAGATAAACAAGAATTTTTAGAGGCAATTGGCCTAACAGAGTCTGGAGTTGATAAACTCACGCGTGCAGCTTACCACTTGTTGGGACTTGGCACTTATTTCACAGCTGGTGAAAAAGAAGTGCGTGCTTGGACCTTCAAACGTGGTATGAAAGCTCCTCAAGCTGCTGGAATCATCCACTCTGATTTTGAAAAAGGATTTATTCGTGCCGTGACCATGTCCTATGATGATTTAGTTAAATACGGTTCTGAAAAGGCTGTAAAAGAAGCAGGACGCTTGCGCGAAGAAGGAAAAGAATATGTTGTCCAAGACGGGGACATCATGGAATTCCGTTTTAATGTATAAGATAGTTAAAAAAATGTAAAGGTTGGAAAAAATATTTCCAACCCTTTTAGTGTTTTGAAAGGAAAGAGATGACGAAATTAATTGTTGGATTGGGAAATCCAGGTGATAAGTATTTTGAAACGAAACACAATGTAGGCTTTATGTTAGTTGATCAAATGGCAAAGTCTTTAAATCTTACTTTCTCCCATGATAAGATTTTTCAAGCTGATATCGCCTCAACATTTTTGAATGGAGAAAAGGTCTATTTTGTAAAGCCGACCACTTTCATGAATGAGAGTGGAAAAGCAGTCCATGCCCTTCTGACTTATTATGGTCTGGATATTGAAGATCTTTTGGTTATTTACGATGATTTAGATATGGAAGTTGGCAAGATTCGTCTTCGAGCTAAAGGATCAGCTGGAGGTCATAACGGAATCAAATCGATTATTAATCATATTGGAACTCAGACTTTTTATCGAATTAAGATTGGAATTGGAAGACCTAAGCAGGGCATGTCAGTTGTTCATCATGTCTTAGGAAAATTTGATAAAGACGATTACATCACTATTCTACAAACAATTGATCGAGTAGAAGAAGCGGTTAACGATTACTTGGTAGAAGAAAATTTTGAAAGAAGCATGCAGAAATACAACGGGTAAGTAGATGAATGTAATTGATTTAGTGAGTCAAAACTCCAACTTTTTATCCTGGCAACAAGGTTTGCAAAAAAATAATAGGGAATTGATCTTAGGATTGTCTGCGACCACAAAGGCTATTGTAATGGCTTCAGCCTTTGATTCTATTGAAAAAGCAGTCCTCATTACTTCCAGTTATAACGAAGCAGAACGATTGGCTAGTGATTTTATTGCTTTACTTGGAGAAGAGAAAGTCCATACATTTTTGGGAGATGATAACCCTTTAGCAGAATTTGTTTTTGCTTCACAAGAAAGGCAATTTTCACGATTAGAGGCTTTGAACTTTTTATGTCAAGAGGATCGTCAAGGCATCCTTGTGACCAATGTGAGTGGTATAAAACTACTATTACCTTCTCCTAAAGTTTTTGCATCTAGCATTTTTCAATTGAAGGTCGGTCAAGAAATAGACTTAACTACTCTGAGTGAAACATTACAGAAGATTGGCTACCAAAAGGTGAGCCAAGTTTTGCAACAGGGAGAGTTTAGTCTACGAGGAGATATTTTAGATATCTTTGAGATCGACCAACTCCAACCCTATCGGATTGAATTTTTCGGAGATGAGATTGATGGAATCCGAATCTTTGACCCAGAAAGTCAGCGTTCTGTTGAAAATGTTGAAGAAGTTCAACTGAAGGCAGTGAGTGATCTATTGTTGCAAGAGGAAGATTTTATACGTGGTCAGCAGCAAATAGAACAATTGCAAGAACAGAGCGCGAATGAAGAATTTAAATCTTATCTAGCAGAAATTCTGGGAGATATTTCTCAAAGGAAACTCCATCCGGATCTTAGAAAATTTATTAGTTTCTTTTACGAGAAGCAATATACCCTATTCGATTATCTCCCTAAACACACTCCAGTCTTTCTGGATGATTATCAAAAAATAGCAGATCAAATAGCGAGATTTGAACTAGATACAGCTAATCTCTTGACGGAAGATTTACATAAAAATAGAGCTTCTTCTCGCCAAGTGTATTTTGCAGACACCAGTACAACATTACGAAAATATACGCCTGCAACTTATTTTTCAAACTTTCAAAAAGGATTGGGAAATTTGAAGTTTGATCATTTGTATCAATTCAATCAATATCCCATGCAGGAGTTTTTTGGACAATTTGATTTACTAAAAGAGGAAATTGAACGGTATCGAAAATCAAACTATACTGTTATTGTCCAAGCAACTTCTCATCACAATCTTCAACAGCTCCATAAAAATTTAGAAGAGTATGGGATTCGATTAGATTATATTGATGGGGATACGATCATTCCTCAAGTTAGTCAATTAGTTGTTGGAGGATTAGCTCACGGTTTTCAATTTGTTGATGAAAAAATTGTCTACATTACAGAATCAGAGATTTATCAGAAAAAGATCAAACGAAAGATTCGCAGGCAAAATATTTCCAATGCAGAACGCCTAAAAAATTATAATGAACTGGAAAAAGGGGACTATGTTGTTCACCAAGTTCATGGTATTGGTCAATATTTGGGAATTGAAACGATTGAAATTTCGGGTGTCCATCGTGATTATGTTTCGATTCAATATCAAAATGGAGATCGCATCTCGATTCCTGTCGATCAGATTCAGATGTTGTCTAAATACGTTGCAAGTGATGGAAAAACGCCAAAAATTAATAAGTTAAATGATGGGCGTTTCCAAAAAACGAAGCAAAAGGTTCAGACTCAGGTGGAGGACATTGCGGATGATTTGATAAAACTTTATGCGGAGCGTAGTCAATTAGAAGGCTTTGCCTATTCCCAAGATGATGAAAACCAAGAGGCTTTTGAACAAGATTTTCCATATATTGAAACAGATGACCAATTACGTTCCATTGAAGAGATTAAAAAAGATATGGAATCGAATCGTCCGATGGACCGATTGCTGGTTGGAGACGTCGGTTTTGGGAAAACAGAGGTCGCTATGCGAGCAGCCTTTAAGGCAGTAAATGATCATAAACAAGTAGCAGTGCTGGTTCCTACCACTGTTCTTGCCCAACAACATTATGCCAATTTTAAGGAGCGTTTTGAATCTTTTGCAGTAGAGGTTGCTGTTTTAAGTCGTTTCCAGAGTAAGGCAGAGCAGAAAGAAACGCTTGAAAAATTGAAAAAAGGACGAGTGGATATTATTATTGGAACTCACCGGCTCTTGTCCAAAGATGTTGTTTTTTCAGACTTAGGTTTAATCGTGATTGATGAAGAGCAACGTTTTGGAGTGAAGCACAAAGAAACCTTGAAAGAATTGAAAAAAAAGGTGGATGTGCTTACCTTGACAGCTACCCCTATACCTCGAACTCTTCATATGTCTATGCTAGGAATTCGAGATTTGTCTGTCATCGAAACACCTCCGACCAATCGGTATCCTGTGCAAACTTTTGTATTAGAGACCAATCCAACCATTATTCGAGATGCTGTGTTGCGGGAGATGGATCGTGGAGGACAGGCCTATTATCTTTACAATAAGGTAGATACAATTGAACAAAAGGTGTCTGAATTAAAAGAGTTGATTCCAGAGGCTTCGATTGGCTTTGTTCATGGCCAGATGAGTGAAGTTCGCCTGGAAATTACCCTGTTGGATTTCATTAATGGCGAATACGATGTCTTAGTGACGACAACCATTATTGAGACAGGTGTGGATATTCCAAATGCCAATACACTCTTTATTGAAAATGCGGATCATATGGGGCTTTCAACGCTTTATCAACTAAGAGGTCGTGTGGGACGAAGCAATCGAATTGCTTATGCTTATTTGATGTATCGTCCAGACAAATCTCTTACAGAAGTGTCTGAAAAACGTTTAGAAGCTATTAAAGGTTTTACTGAGTTGGGTTCTGGATTTAAAATTGCTATGCGAGATTTATCAATCCGTGGAGCAGGGAATATCCTTGGAGCTTCTCAATCTGGTTTCATCGATTCAGTTGGTTTTGAAATGTATTCTCAATTGTTAGAAGAAGCTATTGCTAAGAAACAAGGCCAAGAGCATCGCAGGCAAAAGAGCAATGCAGAGTTGAACCTTCAAATAGATGCATATTTACCTAATGAATATATTTCAGATCAACGTCAAAAAATTGAAATTTACAAACAAATTCGTGAAATGAATTCTGCAACGGACTATGAATACTTGCAAGATGAATTGATCGATCGTTTTGGAGAATACCCAGATGTTGTCGCCTACCTACTTGAAATTGGTTTAGTGAAAGCTTACTTGGATCAAGTCTTTGTCCGTCTTGTTGAAAGAAAACAACAAAAAGTGACAGTGAAATTTGAATCTATTGCCAAACAACTGTTTTTAACACAGGATTATTTCAAAGCTCTGTCAATGACACAGTTAAAGGCACAGATTGCAGAAGAAAAGGGATTGATTGAAGTGATCTTCGATATTCGAAATAAGAAAGATTTTGAAATTTTAGAAGCTCTGAAGCAATTTGGTAAAACCTTATTGGAAATTAAACAAGAAAAAGAAGAGAACTAGCAGTTCTTAGCTCATTTTTCGCATTTTATGTATAAAAAATGATACAATACTATGTTAGAGGTGACAGTATGAGATTAGATAAATATTTAAAAGTTTCTCGCATTATTAAGCGTCGCCCTGTTGCAAAGGAAGTTGCAGATAAAGGGCGAATCAAAGTCAATGGAGTATTAGCCAAAAGTTCAACGGATTTGAAAGTGAATGATCAAATTGAAGTTCGTTTTGGAAATAAAGTATTGACGGTTAAAGTCTTGGAAATGTTGGATAGTACAAAAAAAGAAGATGCATCCAAAATGTACGAAATAATTAGTGAAACAAGGATAGAAGAAGATGCCTAAAAATATCGTTCAAATGAACAATAAATATATCAAAGACGAAAGTCAGCGAAAACGTTTTTTAGAAGAAGAAAGAAAAAAACGCAATCGTTTTCTGGGGCTCGTTTTGATATTGGTCATGTTACTGTTTATTCTTCCAACTTATAATTTAGCCCAGAGCTATCAATCGCTACAAGATAAAAAAGAACAATACAAACAGTTGGAAAAAGAGTATAAAGAAACAAGTGAACAAAAAGAATACCAACAAGACATCGCTAAAAAATTAAAAGACGATGATTATGCAACAAAATATGCACGCGCTAAGTATTCTTTTTCAAAAGATGGTGAATATGTTTATACCATCCCAGATTTACTTCCCCAATAACCGATGGAAAATATCTTACAAACAGTTAAACAATTTCTTGAATTTTCGGATGAAAAATTAGAGGAATTAAAAAAGAAAAACCAAATGATCAAACTTCAAAAGGATGAAAAGGAAAGGAATACAGGTGTCTAAACGATTTCTGCTCCTATTGTTAGTTCCAATTTTATTTATTGGGTCTCAAGCAGCGAGTATCGAGCAGTCTGAGTCTTCTCAGACAATGGCTCATCCATCAGAACTTTATTTTTCTTCAATTCCAGCGAACCCGAATGTCTATCACAAAATTTCTGTTTTTTCTGATCCTCAGTTGAAAAAAGCAAAAGGAGAAATTCTTCCCAACACACCGTTTACAATCGAACAACTCTTTGTAAATGATGAAGGGAAAGCTGTATTTAAAATAGCAGAGAAAGGATATGTATTAGCAGATTCTTCTGTCATTTTTTCTGATGTTGTACAAGAAACACAAGAAAAAAAACAAGACATGTGGCTAAAACCTGGTTTTAAAGTGTATGACCGACCCTTAATAAATGGTGCAAAAGAAAAAAATACACCTCTTTCTCCTTATACAAAAGTGACAGTCTTACGTACAGCTAAGACTTTACGAGATGAGTTTGTGGAGATTGAAGGTCAGGGCTGGGTGAACAAAGCATTCGTCACTGAAAAAGATAATCGAATGGAAAAAGTCCAGGAATTGTTAAATAGTAAATACAATTCTCCTTCGTATGGAATCTATGTAAAACAATTAGAGACTGGAAATACTGCTGGAATCAATCCACAAAAAGAAATGTATTCTGCCAGTGTAACAAAATTACCATACTTGTATTACGTCCAAGAACAGCTCAATAAAAAAGCCATTTCTCTAACTACAACTTACAAATATATTCCAGAAGTCAATGATTTCAAAGGAGGATATGAACCAGAAGGAAGTGGTAGCCTTTCAAAAACACCAGATGGAAAAGAATACAGTGTTCAAGAGTTGGTAGATAAGATTGCAAAAGAATCAGATAATGTTGGACATAATATCTTGAATTATTATGTCACTCATCAATCAGATCAAGACTTCCAAAAAACTTTGGATAGGATTGCAAAGAAACATTGGGATGTTGAAAAAAGAGAAGCATCCGCTGAAATGGCTGGCAATGTCATGGAGGCTGTCTATCAACAAAATGGCTCTATTATTGATGCGCTCTCCTCTACAAAATATGATGATCAACGGATTGCGCGTGACCTTCCAGTAAAAGTTGCTCATAAAATTGGAGATGCCTATGATTTCAGACATGATGTTGCGATTGTATACACAAATTCACCCTATGTAATAGCCATTTTTACAGATCATTCGAATTATGATACGATTTCCAACATTTCAAAAGATATCTATGAGGTATTGAAATAATGGAAAAGCGATTTTTAGAGTTTTGTGAAAAACAATATCTATTTACTCCCCATCGCCGTGTTTTAGTTGCCTTATCTGGTGGATTGGATTCAATGAATCTGTATGAACTTTTATATAAGAATAAAGAACGATTGAAAATCCATCTGGTACTCGCTCATGTCAATCATGGACAAAGACCAGAATCGGATTTAGAAGAAAGTGAACTTCGAACGCTAGCTGATAGGCGAGAGACACGTATCCATGTGGCTCACTATTCGGGTGATTTTACAGAAGCAAAAGCTCGTACCTTTCGTTATGATTTTTTTAAACAGATTATGGAGAAAGAGGATTGCACCGCTTTAGTAACAGGTCATCATGCAAACGATCAAGCCGAAACAACTTTCATGCGCTTAATACGAGGAACAAAATTACGCCATTTAAGTGGTATTCCTGTACGCCAACCATTTGGTAAGGGTGAGTTAATCCGTCCTTTGTTAACTTTTACCAAAGATGAGTTGATGAAAATCCCTCACTTTGAAGACAGTAGCAATGACTCACAGGACTATTTTCGAAATCGTGTACGCCATCAATACCTTCCAGAATTTGAAAAAGAAAATCCCCAAATGCAAGCAAGTCTTCGCTATTTAGCAGAGGAAGTGACTCATTGGCACCAAGCACTGAAAGAATTGACTAGCGAGTTAAGCATTCAAGATTTAGCTTCTTTTAGAACGTATTCTCATTCTGTACAATCATTCTTATTAGAAGAGTATTTGGCACAATTTCCAGATTTGCAACTTGGTAGGGCCCAGTTTCAAGAATTATTAGATTTACTGCGAAAAAAAAGAAATTGCATTCATTATTTAAAGTCGAATTATGAATTACATCAAGAATATGATTTCTTTGAAATACAAAAAATCAGTCAAAAGTCGGATGACCAACCCCTCCCATTTTTGTTAGAATTTGGGAATATCTTTGAAATTGCAAATTATAAACTATCTTTTGGACAACCATTAGTAGGAGAAAATGTAGAAATTCTTTCTGTTTCACGCGAAACTCCCATCTTAATTAGAAGGAGAAAGGAAGGAGATCAGCTGCTTGTTAATGGCCACCATCAAAAATTAAGACGGTGGTTTATCAACCATAAAATTTCAATTTCTCTTCGGCAAAAGGCTCTCATTATAGAACAAAATCATAATATTCTTTCTGTAGTGGGATTGGTAACGAGTGATTTGAGTAAGCTCTCAAAAAGTGGTATAATGAAAGATAGTCTTTATATTCAAAAAATAGATAGGTAAAAACATGTTAGAAAAAGATATAAAAAAAGTATTGGTTTCACATGATGAAATTGTAGAAGCAGCAAAAAAATTGGGTGAAACCCTAACAAAAGAGTATCAAGGAAAAAATCCTATTTTCGTTGGTATTTTGAAGGGTTCTGTTCCATTTATGGCAGAGTTGATCAACCATGTTGATACTCATATTGAATTAGACTTTATGTTGGTGTCAAGTTATCATGGTGGTACAGCAAGCTCAGGTATTATTAATATTATCAAGGATATTGATCAGGATATTACAGGTAGAGATATTTTATTTGTGGAAGATATCATCGATACAGGTAAAACCCTCAAGAGTCTAAAAGAACTCTTTGAAGAACGAAATGCAGCATCTGTGAAGATTGCGACATTATTGGATAAACCTGAAGGACGTTTGGTTGAGATCGAAGCAGATTATACTTGCTTTACGATTCCGAATGAGTTTGTTGTCGGATATGGTTTAGACTATGAAGAAAATTATCGTAACCTACCATATGTTGGTGTATTAAAAGAGGAAGTGTACTCAAAATAGAGGAGACTAGATGAATAACAGAAAAAACAACGGTTTTGTTCGAAATCCTTTTCTGTATTTGTTGATTATTGTAGCGGCTGTGACAGGATTCCAGTACTTTTTTGCGGGTAATGGAGTTGGTCAAAGTCAGCAAATCAACTACACAGAATTGGTCAAGGAAATTAAAAATGATAATGTCAAAACGATCAGTTACCAACCAAATGGTAGTGTGATTGAAATTGCAGGGACCTATAATAAAGCAAAAGAATCAAAAGAAGATACAGGGATTCAATTCTTTACCCCGAGTGTTCAAAAAGTATCTCGCTTTACTAGTGTCATCCTTCCATCTGATATTACTGTTAATGAATTACAAAAATTAGCAGCTGACCACAAAGCAGAAATCACCATCAAGCGTGAGAGCTCAAGTGGCATGTGGATAACAATTCTCACTTCAATTGTTCCATTTGTTATCGTCATGTTCTTCTTCTTCTCAATGATGAACCAAGGCGGTGGCGGAGGTGCCCGCGGTGCCATGAACTTTGGTCGTAATAAAGCCCGCGCTGCTAATAAAGAAGATATTAAAGTTCGTTTTTCAGATGTAGCAGGAGCTGAAGAAGAAAAACAAGAACTTGTTGAAGTTGTTGAATTTTTAAAAGATCCAAAACGCTTTACTAAATTGGGTGCAAGAATCCCAGCAGGTGTGCTTCTTGAAGGCCCTCCCGGAACTGGTAAAACCCTTTTAGCAAAAGCAGTAGCTGGTGAAGCTGGAGTGCCATTCTTCAGTATTTCTGGTTCTGACTTCGTTGAAATGTTTGTCGGAGTCGGCGCTAGCCGGGTTCGTTCACTTTTTGAAGATGCTAAAAAAGCAGCACCAGCCATTATCTTTATCGATGAAATTGATGCTGTTGGGCGCCAACGTGGTGTAGGTCTTGGTGGCGGAAATGATGAACGTGAACAAACCCTTAACCAGCTCTTGATTGAGATGGATGGTTTTGAAGGCAACGAAGGAATCATTGTTATCGCAGCAACTAACCGTTCTGATGTCCTTGACCCTGCCCTTCTTCGTCCTGGCCGTTTTGACCGTAAAGTATTGGTTGGACGTCCAGATGTGAAAGGTCGTGAGGCAATTCTTCGTGTTCATGCTAAGAATAAGCCACTTGCTCAAGATGTGGACTTGAAATTGGTTGCTCAACAAACACCAGGATTTGTCGGTGCTGATCTCGAAAATGTTTTGAACGAAGCAGCCTTGGTTGCAGCTCGTCGAAATAAAAAAGTAATTGATGCTGCTGATATCGATGAAGCAGAAGATCGTGTTATTGCAGGTCCATCTAAGAAAGATCGGACGATTTCACAAAAAGAACGTGAAATGGTTGCTTATCACGAAGCTGGTCATACAATTGTTGGTCTGGTCTTATCAAATGCTCGTGTAGTTCATAAAGTTACGATTGTTCCACGTGGTCGTGCAGGCGGTTACATGATTGCCCTTCCTAAAGAAGATCAAATGTTACTTTCTAAAGAAGATATGAAAGAACAATTAGCTGGGCTCATGGGAGGACGTGTTGCCGAAGAAATTATTTTCAATTCGCAAACAACGGGTGCTTCAAATGACTTTGAACAAGCTACCCAAATGGCGCGTGCAATGGTGACAGAATATGGTATGAGTGAAAAACTTGGACCGGTCCAATATGAAGGAAATCATGCAATGTTTGGTGCTCAAAGTCCACAAAAAATGATTTCAGAACGAACAGCTTACGAAATTGATGAAGAAGTTCGTAGTCTGTTGAATGAAGCCCGTAATAAAGCGGCAGAAATTATTCAAGGAAATAGAGAAACGCATAAATTAATTGCGGAAGCTCTATTAAAATATGAAACCTTGGATAGTGTTCAAATTAAATCATTATATGAAACAGGAAAAATGCCTGAAAATTCAGAGCATGAATTAGAAGAAGAAGCAAAACCTCTATCATATGATGAGATTAAGTCAAAATTAGAAGAAAATAACTAATTCAAAAGAAGGAAAATATTTCCTTCTTTTTTTATTAAAAAAAGTGTTGACAGAGTAAAAATATTCTGTATAATAGAATATGTTGTAAAAATGGTCCGTTGGTCAAGGGGTTAAGACACCGCCTTTTCACGGCGGTAACACGGGTTCGAATCCCGTACGGACTATCGATAAACTGTCACCAAGTGGCAGTTTTTTTGTGTATTTGGACAAAATAGCTAAAAATAATAACCAAATAGTTAAAAAAACGTGCAGAATAGAAAAAAAGTCCAATGGGCTTCTTTATTTTTATAAAATACAGATAAAAGTAAAGGAGAGCTTATGGAATTTAATAAAATGTATCAAAAAGTAAAATATATCGTAAGAAAATGTGAAAAAGAATATTATATTCAATTATGGGAAAAGGATGATTGGGAACAAGAAGGACAGCTAACACTCTTTGAACTTTATCAAAAAAATCCTGAAATTGAAACAAATGAAGAATTACTTTATACATATTTCAAAACAAAATTTAGAAATCATATTAAAGATAAAATAAGACAACAGGAAAGTGATAAAAGAAAAATTAATAGACTTCCATATATTGAAATTGGAGAAATTAGTCACAGAATTTCATCAAGAAAAATATATTTAGATGAGCTGGTTGTTCTGAGAGATGCATTAAAACGTTTTAAAGAAAAATTAACCGTAAAAGAAAAAGAACAATATGAAGCATTACTAGCAAACAGAAGATGTCTAGGAAAAACAAAAATGAAAAAGAAATTAGAGAACTATTTAAAGGACTTTAAAAATTCAATTTAAAAACTGAAAGTTGACAGTGAATAAATGAACTTTCAAAAAAATAAAATTTTTTGGAAAAAAGTATTGACAGTAAGAGAAGGTCATGATATACTAATATAGTTGTCGCGCGAGAGCGACAAAGACCTTTGAAAACTGAACAAGACGAACCAATGTGCAGGGCGCTACAACAAAAGTTGTAGTAACTGAACAATAAAAAACAATAAATCTGTCAGTGACAGAATGAGTTTAAGACAAACAATTATTTTAATGAGAGTTTGATCCTGGCTCAGGATGAACGCTGGCGGCGTGCCTAATACATGCAAGTAGAACGCTGAAGCTTGGTGCTTGCACCGAGCGGATGAGTTGCGAACGGGTGAGTAACGCGTAGGTAACCTGCCTCTTAGCGGGGGATAACTATTGGAAACGATAGCTAATACCGCATAAAAGACGATATCGCATGATATTGATTTGAAAGGTGCAAATGCATCACTAAGAGATGGACCTGCGTTGTATTAG
>NZ_KV811504.1:0-231 GCF_001813105.1 Streptococcus sp. HMSC072C09
GATTTCCTATTTTCCTTTGAGTTGCTTAACGGCTTGGTATCTTGATAGTTGAACACGGGCTAAATCCCTAGTGAAAAAGATAGATTTCCTGGTGTGCGTGGCACACTGCGTCAATCTATGCTATCATGCGTAATTGAACCCGCCTACAACTCTGTGGAAAAAGATAAATCTACCTAGGAGCATCCGTTCCGTCGTTCGATTTCCTATTTTCCTTTGAGTTGCTTAACGGCT
>NZ_KV811505.1:0-44578 GCF_001813105.1 Streptococcus sp. HMSC072C09
CTCACCAACTAGCTAATACAACGCAGGTCCATCTGGTAGTGGAGCAATTGCCCCTTTCAAATCAACATCATGCAATGTCGACTGTTATGCGGTATTAGCTATCGTTTCCAATAGTTATCCCCCGCTAAGAGGCAGGTTACCTACGCGTTACTCACCCGTTCGCAACTCATCCGCTCGGTGCAAGCACCAAGCTTCAGCGTTCTACTTGCATGTATTAGGCACGCCGCCAGCGTTCATCCTGAGCCAGGATCAAACTCTCATTAAAATAATTGTTTGTCTTAAACTCATTCTGTCACTGACAGATTTATTGTTTTTTTATTGTTCAGTTACTATAACCTTAGTTATAGCGCCCTGCACATTGGTTCGTCTTGTTCAGTTTTCAAAGGTCTTTGTCGCTCTCTCGCGACAACTATATTAGTATATCATGACCTGGACTTACTGTCAATACTTTTTCTCAAAAAATTTTATTTTTTTGAAAGTTTTCTTGAAGGTGTGAAGAAAAGCCTGTAATACAGGCTTTTCTATCAATTCAGTTCTTTGTTGATAATTAGAAATGTTTCTTCCCCGTAGCCTCTTTTGATCAAACCTGCTCTAGCCATGTCTATTAGATCTTTTGAAAAGGATTGGATAGTTTCTTCTTCCTTTTTGCTTAGAATTTTTTTTGAATATTTCTTTCTAAGTTTTCTATAGTCCTGTTTTTCACTTTTGAGAAATGAGCAATGTTCTAAATAGTTTTCCAAGTTTTCTAACTGTACAAATAGGCCGAGTTCAAAAGCTATCGCGGCAAATGTTGTTTCTAATGGTTGAGTACAAACACTTCTAAATTCTACTGTCCCGCGGGCAGTTAGATCCTGAAATTGGTAACTTCGATGTTGTTTTAGGTCTTCTTTTACAGGCCTAATGATTTTTTCATCACCATCAGCCGTATAGGCTGTGATTTTTTTTTGATCTAGATAGTCTTTTACTCGAATAGGTTTAAAATAATAGGATTGATCTTCTCTAGTTGCAGTAAAAATAGCTGTGCTAGCAAGATTATTAAAAAACTCTTCTTCGCTTTGGTAGTCCTTAGGATAAATACCTACATTCTCCTTATAATAACCATGTAAGGATTCTTCCCAAAAAATATCTCTCGTAATCTTTGTATCCCAAGCCTCTGCTGAAAATTCTGAGTTAGAAAACAAATATGCTTTTGCTGCTTCAATTTTATTAAAGGCATTAATGATGCGAAGATAGTTATCGCGCCTTACATCCAATTGAGCCTGGTTTCCGCATATAAATGCTCCGTACGAAGGATAGGGGTGTGTTTTCATCCCTGTACCATTCATTGCAAGGAAAGCCATTAACATCTTGTATCGTTCGATTTTCACTGGGCTATTATCATTTTCTTGCCACAGAGGATGGATTCCGTGCCCTTGGATTTCGTGATTATTTTCTTGCAAAATCGGTTGAATAATCTTCAAATAGGCCTCAAAACGTTTGGCCACCTCATTTATAGAACGAGCTCTCTCAAATGCAAATTCAATTGTATTGTAACTCAACTCGAATAGAATACGATCTTTAGAAGAGCAGTGAATCAATTGAATAGGATTTTGTTCGTCATCTATTTTTTCAACTTCAAAATCTGATAAGTTGGCTAAGGTTCGAAAAAGATTTTTCGTCACCTCTATATTTGTTTTGTTTCCATTTGTTTCTACAATCGGAAACTCTAATTCAACTCCGACAAAGAGTTCCGAATCCTCTTTCATATTACTAAGGTACTTCTCTTTTAGTAATTTAATTGCTTGTTGTTTTGTCATTGAATCCTTTTTCTTCTATTGGAGATATGGGTTCCATTATATCATTTTTTGCTATTCTCGACTACTCACGAAAGCAAGACAAAACGCCTGCTTACGAAATTGTTTTAAATTAAAGCAATTTCGTAAACAAGCGTCTACCATTCATTCAATATGATGAGTGTTCCCGCTGGGGAAAATCCCCAGCGGTAGACCAGAGCTAGACTAAGAATAACAGTGTATTCCATCATCATAACACTCAACAAAATTGATGATATTATACCAATTCGATGATAGCCATTGGCGCAGCATCACCACGACGTGGTTCAGTTTTAAGGATACGAGTATATCCACCATTGCGCTCAGCATAACGAGGTGCTAATTCAGAGAACAATTTTTGAAGTGCAGTTGTTTCTGAGTATTTACCTGTTTCTTCATCAAAGTTTTGTGATGCAACTTCGTTACGTACGAATGCAGCAGCTTGACGACGTGCATGCAAATCACCACGTTTACCCAAAGTAATCATTTTTTCAACTGATTTACGGATTTCTTTCGCACGTGCTTCAGTTGTTACAATTGCTTCATTGATGATAAGATCTGTAGTCAAATCGCGAAGCATCGCTTTACGTTGTGAGCTAGTGCGTCCTAGTTTACGGTAAGCCATGTATTCCTCCTCTATTTATCGTTTTTTAACCCAAGGCCTAAGTCGGCAAGTTTGATTTTAACTTCTTCAAGACTCTTACGTCCCAAGTTACGAACTTTCATCATTTCTGCTTCTGATTTTTCAGTCAAATCGTAAACAGTATTAATGCCAGCACGTTTCAAACAGTTATATGAACGAACTGAAAGATCTAATTCTTCGATCGTACGTTCTAAAATGCGATCATCAGAAGTTGTATCCACTTCCTTCATAACATCTGTTGCAATAGCAATTTCAGTTAAGTTTGTGAATAGATTTAGGTGTTCTGTCAAAATACGAGCAGACAAACCTAAGGCATCTTCTGGAATGATTGTCCCATTTGTCAAAATTTCAAGGGTTAGCTTGTCAAAGCCATCGTTGCTACCAACGCGTGCTGGTTCAACTTGGTAATTGACTTTAGTCACTGGCGTATAGATTGAATCTACAGCAAGTGTTCCCACTGGTGCATCATCTTTTTTGTTTTGATCAGCTGGAACATAGCCACGTCCACTGTTTACAGTAAGCGTTGCTTTCAAAGATGCTCCTTCTCCGATTGTAAATAGATAATGATCAGGGTTTACAATTTCGATGTCACTATCAGTAAGAATATCTCCAGCAGTTACTTCTGCAGGTCCTTCTACATCAAGTTCAATAATCTTTTCGTCTTGGACGTAAGATTTAACGGCGATTCCTTTAACGTTAAGAATAATTTGCATAACGTCTTCACGGACTCCTGGAACGGTATCAAATTCGTGGAGTACACCTTCAATGTTGATTGAAGTGACAGCTGCACCTGGAAGTGAAGCCAGAAGTACACGACGAAGTGAGTTTCCAAGTGTTGTACCATAGCCACGTTCAAGTGGTTCTACGACAAACACGCCATAATCTTTGTTTTCATCAATTTTTGTTATATTTGGTTTTTCAAACTCAATCATTTGCTATACTCCCTCTTAAACGAAAAGCTGTGTAATTGTTGATGATTATACACGGCGACGTTTTGGAGGACGAGCACCATTGTGTGGTACAGGAGTTACATCGCGGATTGCAGTTACTTCAAGACCAGCAGCAGCAAGTGCACGAATAGCAGACTCACGACCTGAACCAGGACCTTTAACAGTTACTTCAACAGATTTAAGTCCGTGTTCTTGAGCAGCTTTTGCAGCAGCTTCTGATGCCATTTGAGCAGCAAATGGTGTAGATTTACGAGAACCTTTAAATCCAAGTGCACCTGCAGATGACCAAGCGATTGCGTTACCATGCACATCAGTAATCATAACAATTGTGTTGTTAAATGTAGCGTGAATATGAGCAATACCAGATTCGATATTCTTTTTCACACGACGTTTACGTGTTGGTTTAGCCAAGATTTTTACCTCCTTATTTTATTTTATTTTTTCTTACCTGCAATCGCAACAGCTTTACCTTTACGAGTGCGAGCATTGTTTTTAGTGTTTTGTCCACGAACTGGAAGTCCACGACGGTGACGGATACCACGGTATGAACCGATTTCCATCAAGCGTTTGATGTTCAAGTTTACTTCACGACGAAGGTCACCTTCAACTTTGATTGCGTCAACTTCACGACGGATAGCATCTTCTTGATCTGGTGTAAGATCGCGAACACGAATATCTTCAGAAACGCCTGCAGCAGCAAGGATTTTCTTAGATGTTGGAAGTCCGATACCGTACACATAAGTCAATGAAATTACTACACGTTTGTCATTCGGAATGTCAACTCCAGCAATACGAGCCATGTTTTCTCCTTTCTATCTTATCCTTGACGTTGTTTGTGTTTTGGATTTGCTGGGCAAATTACCATAACACGACCATTACGACGAATTACTTTACAGTATTCGCAAATTGGTTTGACCGATGGTCTTACTTTCATTTTTATCCCTCCAAGTTTTTCGATTATTTAAAGCGGTATGTGATACGTCCACGTGTCAAATCGTACGGACTCATCTCCACTGTAACACGATCTCCCGCTAAAATACGAATATAGTTTTTACGAATTTTACCAGAAACTGTTGCTAAAATCTGATGTCCATTTTCAAGTTCAACCGTAAACATAGCATTCGGCATTGTATCGACTACTTTGCCTTCTACTTCAATCACATCGTCTTTTGCCACGCAAAAGTACCTCCATAAATTTCGATTCATTCCTCTGAGCACAGAGGTAACAATTATAAGTCAGACTAACTAATTGTAACACTAGTTGTCCAATATTGCAAGCATGAAAAACGCTTTTATTTCAAATTTGACAAGACTTTTTCAATGTCTGAAAATACATCATTGATATCTTGGTTTCCTTGGATGTCATGTACGAGTCCTTTTGAACGATAAAATTCAATGATTGGTTCACCTTGGGCAATATTAACATCCAAACGACGTTTTACTGTCTCAGGTTTATCATCTTCACGTTGGTAGTAATCTTCCTCTTTGTAATCAACTGGTGGATTGAATACTTTATGGAAAGTTTCTCCAGTTTGACGATGAATGATACGTCCGCTCAAACGCTCTAAAAGACTGTCTGGATTTACTTCGATGTTGATAACACCTTCAAGCTCAATACCAAGTTCAGCCAATGTTTTATCTAAAGCATGAGCTTGCTCAATGGTACGTGGATATCCGTCTAACAAGAAACCTGTTTCTTTAATATCATCTTGAGCAAG
Organism: Streptococcus sp. HMSC072C09; assembly: GCF_001813105.1. Lineage (NCBI taxonomy): Bacteria > Bacillati > Bacillota > Bacilli > Lactobacillales > Streptococcaceae > Streptococcus > Streptococcus sp. HMSC072C09. The sequence goes on from NZ_KV811505.1 coordinate 5,123, forward strand.
GCGTTCTTTTACAATTCCATTGGTTACTTCATCTGGTACCAACTCACCTTTATCAATGTATGATTTTGCAAGCACACCCATTTCAGTTTGGTTAGCCATCGCTGCGCGGAACATATCTCCAGTGGAGATATGCGCTACGTGAAATTCTTCAACGATTTTAGCTGCTTGAGTTCCTTTACCTGCTCCAGGCAACCCCATAATTAAAAGATTCATGATGAATTCTCCTTATTTTGTTTTTAAATGGAAGCAGGAGCGAATTCCTATTTCCATTTAAAAACAAAATAGAAGGCTGACAAAGTCAACCTTATTCTATTCTGTTGTTGTGTCCATAAATCCGACATACTTACGTTTTAATAAGTAGCCTTCTAATTGTTTCATTCCCTCAATACCTGTTGAAATAATGATTAACAAACTAGTTCCTCCAAGAGCCACTGCATCTGTCAAACCAAATAAATCTCGAGCCAGGATTGGAATGATGGTAATAAAGCCAAGGAATACTGATCCGACGCTTGCTAAACGACGTAGCAAACGAGACATAAACTCTTCTGTCCCCTTACCAGGGCGGACGCCTGGGATATAGGCACCACTCTTTTGAAGGTTTTCTGCCGTTTTTTCAGGATTGATCTGAACAAACGTGTAGAAGAAGGTGAAGAGAATGATCAATAAGGCATACATTGCCACACCAGTTGGTGTGTTTGTAGCCAACATGGCTTGAGCTGTTTTCACCCATCCTGCATTGTAACCCATAGCGCTAATCACTTGGAAAATTGCAGCAGGCGCTGCTGTAATCGAACTAGCGAAGATGACAGGAATAACTCCTGCTGGGTTTACTTTCAAAGGTAGGTAAGAACTTGATGGAGCTCCTTGTGCAATCTTTGTATATTGGATTGGAATCTTGTATTGTGCTTGCTCCACAAAGGTTGTAAAGTAAACAATAACCAAGACAGCAAGGATTAATACCCCAACAAAAATGAGGGAATTGGTCATTTGACCAGAACGAACATTCACAAATGCATTTTCATAGATTTCTTTAATCATCTCAGGAATTGATGACACAATCCCTGCAAAGATAATCATTGAAACACCATTACCGTACCCTTTATCTGTGATTTGTTCTCCAAGCCAAGTCACAATCATGGAACCGGTCGTCAGAATCGCACCGATTAATAGATAGGTCTTGGTATTTGGAGTTGCGACTAATTTCGCCTGAGACAAAGTGTGGAAGGTGGCTGTAATCCCGATGGATTGAACAAAGGCTAGAACCAAAGAAATATAGCGTGTTGCTTGGTTGAGCTTTCTTCGACCAACTTCCCCTTGTTTGCCCCATTCAACAAACTTAGGCAACAGATCCATTTGCAAAAGTTGCACGACGATCGAAGCTGTAATGTATGGGCTAACCCCTAATGCGAAAACTGAGAAGTTCCTCATGGCATTCCCAGAAACCAAACTGAGCATGTTCAAGAAGGACACATCTTGAAGGTTGTTCAGAATTTTCGCATTTACACCAGGCACTGTAATCGTGGTCCCAATGCGGAAAACAAGAATGATGAAGATCGTAAATAAAATCTTCGACCGTACTTGTTTCACCTTAAATGCATCTTTTAATAATTTAAAAAACATAGGTCACCTCACTTAGATGACTTCAACTGAACCACCTTTAGCAGTGATAGCTTCTTCAGCTGATTTAGAGAATTTAGCTGCTTTAACAGTCAACTTCTTAGTCAATTCTCCGTTACCAAGAATTTTGATACCTGATTTTTCAGCTTTTACAATTCCTGATTCTACAAGTACTACTGGAGTTACTTCAGCACCATCTTCAAAGGCGTTCAATTGATCAAGGTTCACAATAGCATATTCTTTAGCGTTGATGTTTGTAAATCCACGTTTTGGAAGACGACGGAACAATGGAGTTTGTCCACCTTCAAAACCAAGACGTACACCGCCACCGCTACGAGCTTTTTGACCTTTTTGACCACGGCCAGAAGTTTTACCATTACCAGATGAAGTACCACGACCAACACGGTTGCGGACTTTACGTGAACCTGTAGCAGGTTGTAATTCATGAAGTTTCATTATTTATTTTCTCCTCTTTTGTAAATTGCTAACGCATGTAATCAGGAAAAGGTGTCCTAACTACAAACTCGCCTATACTTATATTTAGTTTTAGGGGATGAGAATCTCTCATACCCCTGAAAACTTTGTTTCTATTTTAAATAGATTATTTTACTTCTTCAACTGTTACCAAGTGAGATACAGCAGTGATCATACCACGTACTGCTGGGTTATCTTCTTTAATAACAGAGCTGTTCAATTTGCCAAGTCCAAGTGCTACAACAGTTTTACGTTGTGACGGGATGCGTCCGATTGGAGACTTAGTCAAAGTAATTTTAATTTGAGCCATTTGAATCTCCTTTCTTAAGCCAAGTCAGAAACTGAAATACCACGAAGGGCAGCAACTTCATCAGCACGTTTCAATTGTGCCAAACCGTTAACAGTTGCACGAACGATGTTGATTGGAGTGTTTGATCCAAGTGATTTAGATGTAACATCTGCAATACCTGCCAATTCGACAACGGCACGAACTGCTCCACCTGCAGCAACCCCAGCCCCTTCGATAGCTGGTTTCAACAATACACGAGCTCCACCAAATACTGATGTTACTTCGTGTGGAATTGTTGTTCCAACCATAGGAACTTCGATCAAGTTTTTCTTAGCATCTTCAACAGCCTTACGGATTGCTTCTGGAACTTCTTGAGCTTTACCAGTACCAAATCCAACACGGCCATTACGGTCACCAACAACTACAAGAGCTGCAAAACGAAGACGACGTCCACCTTTAACAACTTTTGTTACACGGTTGATGGCAACTACGCGTTCTTCAAGTTCAACTGCATTATCTTTAAATGCCATTTTCTAGTGTCCTCCTATTAGAATTTCAATCCGTTTTCACGAGCTGCATCAGCCAAAGCTTTAACACGTCCGTGATATAGATATCCACCGCGGTCGAACACCACTTCAGAAATACCTTTAGCAACTGCACGTTCAGCAACAAGTTTGCCGACAACAACGGCTTGTTCAGTTTTAGTTCCTTTTGAAACTTCTTTGTCAAGAGTTGAAGCGCTTGCGAGCGTTACACCCGCTACGTCATCAATTACTTGAGCGTAGATGCCTGTATTAGAACGGAATACGTTCAAACGTGGGCGATCAGCAGTTCCAGAGAGTTTTCCGCGAACGCGACGGTGGCGTTTTTGACGGATTTTGTTTTTATCTGGTTTCGAAATCACAATTTTCACCTCTTAATTTTAAAATCATGTGCTAAGCACTGAGTTGGTAAGATGAAGGTTGGTTGAAAAACAACCAAACTACATTATTTACCTGTTTTACCTTCTTTGCGGCGAACGTATTCACCAACATAACGGATCCCTTTACCTTTGTATGGTTCAGGTGAACGAAGGCTACGTACATAAGCAGCTGTTTGACCAACTACTTCTTTTGAAATTCCGCTAACAACGATTGTTGTTGGGTTTGGAAGTTCAAAAGTAATTCCTTCTGGAGCTTCAACTTCGTCTGGGTGTGATTTACCAACAGCCAAAACAAGTTTTGATCCTTGAAGTTGTGCACGGTATCCAACCCCGCGCATTTCAAGTTCTTTCTTGAATCCTTCTGATACACCAGTAACCATGTTGTTCAAAAGGGCACGAGTTGTTCCGTGGATTGTTTTCATTTCTTTTGAATCGTTTGGACGGTGAAGTGTTACTTCAGTACCTTCCACACGGATTTCAATATCTTTTGAGAACTCACGAGTAAGTTCTCCTTTAGGTCCTTTTACAGTTACAACGTTGTCATTGTTAGTGATTTCAACACCAGCAGGCAACACGATAACTTTATTACCAATACGTGACATGTTTTTTATTCTCCTGTTAAATTGTCAGGCCTTTACGGGCCAGTTTTCACGGGGTTTAAATCTTTTTGATTTAAAAGTTAATGTTTAGGTCTCATTTTCTAAGTGAATCAAGGCATTGTCTCGCAGACATAACTTTGGGTTAGGCAAGAGACAATAACGAAGAGTCACAACGAAATTGGGAACTAAATATTACCAAACGTAAGCGATAACTTCCCCACCAACGTTCTTTTGGCGTGCTTCTTTATCAGTAAGCAAACCTTCAGAAGTTGAAAGGATAGCAATTCCAAGTCCGTTAAGAACTTTTGGAAGATCTTCACGTTTTTTGTAAACACGCAAACCTGGTTTAGATACACGTTTCAAGTTTGTGATAACTTTTTCACCGTTTTGTCCGTATTTCAAGAATACACGGATGATGCCTTGTTTGTCATCTTCGATGAATTCAACGTTTTTTACAAAACCTTCGCGTTTAAGGATTTCAGCAATCCCTTTTTTGATGTTTGATGCAGGTACTTCAAGTACTTCGTGTTTTGCTTGGTTAGCGTTACGAATACGTGTAAGGAAGTCTGCGATTGGGTCAGTCATAACCATTATAATCTCTCCTCTTACTAGTAGTTTGCAAGTTGCACTTGCTAGTTAATACATGATACAGAGAGCGTAACAGCGAGAGCAAAAATAGGCAATTTGATGCAGGAGCGATGCTCCAAAGAAAATTGGTCTTTTTTGCCAAAGCTGTAGCTCGTGTTCAAATTGGCAAGCCCAACTGAACCCGGGCTAAACTCTGTGTGAAAAAGATAAACTTTCCTAGAAACTAAAGTTTCTTCGTCAAGTTTCCTATTTTCACTTAGAGTTTTGACGCCCTAACTATCTTAAATTACCAAGATGCTTTTGTGACACCTGGGATTTGACCTTTGTATGCCAATTCACGGAAGCAAACACGGCAAAGTTTAAACTTGCGGTAAACTGAGTGTGGACGTCCACAACGTTCACAGCGAGTGTATGCTTGAGTAGAGAACTTCGCTGGGCGTTTGTTCTTAGCAATCATAGATTTTTTAGCCATTAGTTTTACCTCCTATATTATTTTGCAAACGGCATACCGAGGCCAGTAAGCAATGCACGTGATTCTTCGTCTGTGTTCGCTGTAGTTACGATTACGATATCCAAACCACGAGTTTTATCAACATCATCAAAGTTGATTTCTGGGAAGATCAATTGTTCTTTCACACCAAGTGTGTAGTTTCCGCGTCCATCAAATGATTTTGTTGGAACACCATGGAAGTCACGTACACGTGGAAGTGAAACTGTTACCAATTTATCCAAGAATTCGTACATACGTTCACCACGAAGGGTAACTTTTGCACCGATCGCAACACCTTCACGAAGACGGAAGCCGGCGATTGATTTTTTAGCCTTAGTGATCAATGGTTTTTGACCTGAGATCAAAGCAAGCTCTTCAGCAGCTTTTTCAAGGTTTTTAGCATTTGATACTGCATCACCGACACCCATGTTCAAAACGATTTTATCAACTTTTGGCACAGCCATAACTGATGAATAGTTGAACTGCTCAGTCAATGATGGTACTACTTCATTAAGGTATTTTTCTTTTAAACGATTAGCCATTATACTTCTCCTTTCCTTCGTGATTAGTCAAGCACTTCGCCTGATTTTTTGTTGTAGCGAACTTTTTTGCCGTCTACAAATTTGTAGCCAACACGTCCAGCAACACCGTTTTTGTCCAAAACTTGAACGTTAGAAGCATGGATTGGAGCTTCTTTTTCAACGATCGCACCTTGAGGGTTTTCGTTATTTGGACGTTGGTGTTTCTTAATGATGTTTACACCTTCTACAACAACTTTATTTACTTTTGGAAGAGCAGTAAGAACAACAGCTTCTACGCCTTTGTCTTTACCAGCAATAACGCGAACTTTGTCGCCTTTTTTTACAAACATTTTATTCTCCTTTTATTCTTACGCCCGATGGGCACCCTGGCTAAGCCAGGGGACTGTGTTTGTTTTTTTATTGATTAAAGTACTTCTGGAGCAAGTGATACGATCTTCATGAAACCACCGTCACGCAATTCACGTGCAACTGGGCCAAAGATACGAGTTCCGCGAGGAGTTTTGTCGTCACGGATGATCACTGCTGCATTTTCGTCGAACTTGATGTATGAACCATCTTTACGACGAGCACCTGATTTAGTACGAACGATAACAGCTTTTACAACGTCACCTTTCTTAACCGCACCACCAGGAGTAGCTTGTTTTACAGATGCAACGATTACATCACCGATGCTCGCGAATTTACGTTTTGAACCACCAAGAACTTTGATTGTCAAGATTTCGCGTGCGCCACTGTTGTCAGCGACTTTCAAACGAGTTTCTGTTTGAATCATTTACGTTTTCTCCTTTCAGGTATGATTAGATGATGACCGCTTTTTCAACGACTTCTACAAGACGGAAGCGTTTTGTAGCTGAAAGCGGACGAGTTTCCATGATACGAACGATATCGCCTTCTTTAGCAACATTGTTTTCATCATGAGCTTTGTATTTTTTAGAATAGTTGATACGTTTACCATAGACTGGGTGGTTACGTTTAGTTTCAACTACAACTGTGATTGTTTTGTCCATTTTGTCAGACACAACGCGTCCAACAAGAACTTTACGATTATTGCGTTCCATTGAAATTCTCCTTCCCTAGTCTATTATTTAGCTTCTGATTGAACAGTTTTGATACGAGCGATTTGTTTTTTCACTTCTTTCAAACGTCCAGTTTGTTCCAATTGACCAGCAGCTGCTTGGAAACGAAGTTCAAACAATTCTTTCTTCAATTCATTTTCACGCTTCGCGAGTTCTTCTTGAGAAAGACCACGAAGTTCTTTAACAAATTCTTTTACTTCTGTAAGTTTCATGACCTCTCCTTATTCTGCTTCACGTTTCACAAATTTAGTTTTAACTGGCAATTTGTGGCTAGCAAGACGAAGTGCTTCGCGCGCGATCTCTTCAGATACACCAGCGATTTCGAACATCACTTTACCACGTTTAACTGGTGCTACCCAACCTTCAGGAGCCCCTTTACCAGATCCCATACGTACCCCGATAGCTTTAGCGGTGTATGATTTGTGTGGGAAAATCTTAATCCAAACTTTACCACCACGTTTCATGTAACGAGTCATGGCGATACGAGCAGCTTCGATTTGACGGTTTGTGATCCAGTGGCTAGTTGTAGCTTGAAGACCGTATTCACCGAATGCTACTTCTTTTCCACCTTTTGCTTCACCGCGCATTTTACCACGGAATTCGCGACGGTGTTTTACACGTTTAGGTACTAACATTGGTTATTTACCTCCTTTAGCGTCTTTACGAGCTGGAAGAACTTCACCACGGTAGATCCATACTTTAACACCAAGTTTACCGTAAGTAGTGTCTGCTTCTTCCCAAGCGTAATCGATATCAGCGCGAAGTGTGTGAAGTGGAACAGTTCCTTCAGAGTATCCTTCTGCACGGGCGATATCTGCACCGTTCAAACGACCTGATACTTGAGTTTTGATTCCTTTAGCTCCAGCACGCATAGCACGTTGGATCGCTTGTTTTTGTGCACGACGGAAAGCAACACGTTGTTCCAATTGACGAGCAATTCCTTCACCAACAAGGTGAGCATCCAAGTCAGGACGTTTGATCTCAATGATGTTGATGTGTACTTGTTTACCAGTCAATTTGTTAAGAGCTGCACGAAGTGCATCAACGTTTGCTCCACCTTTACCGATAACCATACCTGGTTTAGCAGTGTGAAGTGAAACGTTAACTTTGTTTACTGCGCGTTCGATTTCAATAGTTGAAACGGCTGCGTCAGCCAATTCTTTTTGAATGAATTTACGGATTGCAAGATCTTCATGAAGGTAATCCGCGTATTCTTTTTCAGCATACCATTTGGCATCCCAATCACGGATGATACCAACACGCATACCAATTGGATGTACTTTTTGACCCACGAGTTTACCTCCTTATTTTTCTGCAACAGCTACTGTGATGTGAGCTGTACGTTTGTTGATTGGTGAAGCTGAACCTTTCGCACGTGGACGGAAACGTTTCATTGTTGGTCCTTCGTTTGCGAATGCTTCAGATACTACCAAGTTAGCTTTTTCCAAACCAAAGTTGTTTTCAGCGTTTGCTACTGCTGAGTTCAACACTTTAAGGATGATCCCTGCAGCTTTGTTTGGTGTGAATGTCAAAATAGCGATGGCATCGGCTACGCTTTTACCACGGATGTTGTCAAGAACAAGACGTGATTTACGAGGTGAAACACGCACTGTACGAGCCATTGCTTTAGCTGAAGTAATTTCTGCCATTTATGTTCTCCTTATTTTCTACGTGTCTTCTTGTCGTCTGCCGCGTGACCTTTGTAAGTACGAGTTGGTGCAAATTCACCAAGCTTGTGACCTACCATGTCTTCTTGGATGTAAACAGGTACATGTTTACGTCCATCATAAACTGCGATAGTGTATCCGATGAAACTTGGGAAGATCGTTGAACGACGTGACCAAGTTTTAATTACTTTTTTCTTTTCGTCGTTTGCTTGAGCTTCAACTTTTTTCATCAAATGCTCATCGACGAAAGGTCCTTTTTTAAGACTACGTCCCATTTTGTAATTTTCTCCTTTAAAATTTAGTACCACAGCGGCTTGCGCTGCTAGGCAGCGCTACCGAGCTGGCGGAAAGTGTAAGCTAGTTGCTTATGATTATTTTTGGTTGCGACGACGAACGATAAGTTTGTCAGATTTCGCTTTCTTGTTACGAGTTTTAAGACCAAGCGCAGGTTTACCCCAAGGAGTAGATGGCGCTTTACGTCCAACTGGTGCTTTACCTTCACCACCACCGTGTGGGTGATCATTCGGGTTCATTACAGAACCACGAACTGTAGGGCGAACACCTTTCCAGCGGTTACGTCCCGCTTTACCAAGGTTAACAAGTCCATGTTGTTCATTTCCGACAACACCAACTGTAGCACGGCAAGTTCCAAGAATCATACGAACTTCGCCTGATTGAAGACGAACAAGTACATATTTACCTTCAGAACCCAATACTTGAGCAGAAGCTCCAGCAGCACGTACCAATTCTCCACCTTTACCAGGTTTCAATTCGATGTTGTGGATCAAAGTACCAACTGGGATGTTAGCAAGTGGAAGAGCGTTTCCGACTTTGATATCTGCTTCTGGTCCTGATACGATGCGTTGACCTACTTCAAGACCTTTAGGGGCAATGATGTAAGCTTTCACACCGTCAGTGTAGTGTACAAGCGCGATGTTAGCTGAGCGGTTTGGATCGTATTCGATCGTTTTAACGACTGCTTCAACTCCATCTTTGTTACGTTTGAAATCGATCAAACGGTAATGACGTTTGTGTCCACCACCTTGGTGACGAACAGTGATACGACCGTTGTTGTTACGACCTGCTTTGTTTTTAAGAGAAACAAGCAAAGTTTTCTCAGGTGTGTTTGTTGTGATTTCAGCGAAATCCAAAGAAGTCATATTACGGCGACCGTTTGTTGTTGGTTTATAAACACGAATTCCCACGATATTTCCTCCTTAGATTATTCAGCTTCAGTAGCAAACAACTCGATTGCTTTAGAATCAGCTGCAAGCGTGATGATAGCTTTTTTAGTTTTTGAAGTAAAACCAGTGTAACGTCCAACGCGTTTTGCTTTAGGTTTTACGTTTACAGTGTTCACATTCGCAACTTTTACACCTTCAAACGCAGCTTCAACAGCTTGTTTGATCAAAAGTTTGTGAGCGCGAGTGTCAACTTCGAATACATATTTGCCTGCTTCAAGTTGAGCCATTGACTTTTCAGTGATAACAGGTTTTTTGATAACATCATACAAATTCATTATGCAAGAACCTCCTCGATTTTAGAGATAGCTGCTTGAGTAACAAGAAGTTTGTCACTATTTGCGATGTCAAGAACACTTGCAGTTGTAGCAGTCGCAACTTTCACGTTTGGAAGGTTACGAGCTGAAAGAGCTGCGAATTCATTTCCTTCTTCAAGAATAACAAGGACTTTAGAATCGATGCTCAAAGCTGCAAGAACTTTTGCAAATTCAGCAGTTTTTGGAGCTGTAAATTCAAGAGAATCAACGGCTACAAATTTGTTTTCAGCAACTTTTTCTGAGTAAACAGATTTAAGTGCAAGGCGACGAACTTTTTGAGGAAGTTTGTACGCATAGCTACGTGGAGTTGGTCCGAAGACGATTCCACCACCACGCCATTGTGGAGAGCGGATAGAACCTTGACGAGCACGTCCAGTTCCTTTTTGACGCCATGGTTTGCGTCCGCCACCTGAAACGGCTGAACGGTTTTTAACTGCGTGAGTTCCTTGACGAAGGCTAGCACGTTGGCTGATGATCACATCAAATACAACTGCTTGGTTTGGTTCGATACCAAAGATCGCATCGTTAAGAACAACTTCGCCCGCTTGTTTACCAGTTTGGTCGAATAATGTTACATTTGCCATTTTGACTGTATTCCCCTTTCCTTATTATTTACCAGCTTTAACTGCTGACTTGATAGTGATAAGAGATTTCTTAGCACCTGGTACGTTACCTTTGATAAGGATAACGTTCTTTTCTGGAACAACTTGTACAACTTCAAGGTTTTGAATTGTTACACGATCGCCACCCATGCGTCCTGCAAGGTTTTTACCTTTGAATACGCGGTTAGGTGCAACAGGTCCCATAGAACCTGGACGACGGTGGTAACGAGAACCGTGAGCCATTGGTCCACGTGATTGTCCGTGGCGTTTGATAACACCTTGGAAACCTTTACCTTTAGAAGTACCAGTTACATCAACAATGTCTCCAGCTTCGAAAGTGTCAACTGTGATTTCAGCACCAACTTCCAAGCCTTCAACGTTTTTGAATTCACGAATGAAGCGCTTAGGAGCCGTGTTAGCTTTTGCTACATGTCCTTTAGCAGGTTTGTTGCTCAATACTTCGCGTTTGTCATCGAAACCAACTTGGATAGCGTTGTAACCATCTGTTTCAACAGTTTTAACTTGAAGAACAACGTTTGGAGTTGCTTCGATAACTGTTACAGGGATCAATTCGCCAGCTTCAGTGAAGATTTGAGTCATTCCCACTTTTTTCCCTAAGATTCCTTTTGTCATGAGAAAATAGTTCCTTTTCTATAGTTTTTTATTCAAAAAGTTTTTAACGAGCGTTTTTTATGCTCTAGATCAAGCTTTAGATTAAAGTTTGATTTCTACGTTTACACCACTTGGAAGATCCAATTTCATCAAAGCGTCAACTGTTTTTTGAGTTGGGTTGATGATGTCGATCAAACGTTTGTGTGTACGCATTTCGAATTGTTCGCGAGAATCTTTGTATTTGTGAGTCGCACGAATGATTGTGTAGAGGCTACGTTCAGTTGGAAGTGGGATTGGCCCCGCAACTTGTGCACCTGTACGAGTAGCTGATTCTACGATTTTTGCAGCCGCTGTGTCGAGTGTACGGTGTTCGTACGCTTTCAAACGGATGCGGATTTTTTTGTTTGCCATCTTTTTCTCCTTTTCGTCTATTTAAGATAATAGGCTAGCTCCACAAGAAAACCGACGCGCGTTGCGTGGCAATGCAACCGAGCGTGTCGCAACCTCTTGCATCAAAGCTAATAGCTGTTTTTCACAGCACCATAGTAGTTTAACACAAACAAAGGCCCAATGCAAGGGATTTGAGAAGATTTTTTTCGTTTTTTTGATGAAAGTGTTTTCGAAAGAAAAAGCGTGCTAAAAAAGTTGCTATTATATAGGAAAAAGGGAGCGAGACAGAACAAATTTATATCCAATTTGTTCGTCGTCTCGCCCCCGCACAGTTGATTAGGTTATCTTTGGAGCTTAACAAGCGAACAAAGATACCAATCAACCACTGCGTCTAGCAGTTATTTCTATTATTCTCAGATGGCTGTAGTCTTTTTTCTTCCTATTTATCTATTTCTAGAAATTCCGTCCTGACTTGTTATAGCCATATTTTTCGACGAAATGCTCACGGAATTCTAAGAGATTGTCATCCATGATGGCTTGACGGACCTGCTTCATGAGGCTGATCAAGAAATACAAGTTGTGGTAGCTGGTCAAGCGAATGCCGAAGGTCTCATCTGCCTTGAGGAGGTGGCGAAGATAAGCTCGGGTGTAATTCTTACAAGTGTAGCAATCACATTCGGGATCCAGCGGTGTAAAGTCTTCTGCAAATTGCGCATTTTTCACTACTAGGCGACCTTGGCTAGTCATACAGGTACCATTTCGCGCAATCCGCGTCGGCAAGACACAGTCAAACATGTCCACTCCACGAATAACGCCATCAATCAGACTGTCTGGAGCTCCTACTCCCATGAGATAGCGTGGCTTGTTTTCTGGTAAGAGCGGAGTAGTGAAATCAAGCACGGCATTCATCTCTTCATGGCTTTCCCCAACAGCTAAGCCACCGATGGAATAGCCTGGGAAGTCCATGCTGACTAAATCTTGAGCAGACTGACGGCGCAAGTCTTCAAATCCAGCCCCTTGGACAATCCCGAAAAGACCTTGATCATGAGGGCGACGGTGAGCCTTTAGGCCACGTTCTGCCCAACGACTGGTCCGTTCGATTGATTTTTTCACATAATCATAGGGCTGATAGAACTGAGGGCATTCATCAAAGGACATCATGATGTCGCTTCCTAGATTGTTTTGGATGGAGATGGCCTTTTCTGGAGATAGGAACATCTTCGAGCCGTTGAGGTGGTTTTTAAAGGTTACCCCTTCTTCGGTGATGTTGCGGGTATCCGCTAATGAATAGACTTGGAAGCCTCCACTATCTGTCAAAATCGGCTGGTCCCAGTTCATGAACTGGTGCAGTCCTCCTGCTTTTGCGACCAAGTCGTCCCCGGGACGAAGCCAGAGATGGTAGGTGTTGGCCAAGATAATGCCGGAACCCATTTCCTTGAGTTCTTCTGGCGATTGGGTCTTAACGGTTGCCTGAGTCCCTACAGGCATAAACATTGGGGTTGGGAAGGTCCCGTGAGGGGTGATAATTTCTCCCAGACGAGCACCTGTATGCTTTTCTTTTTTGATTAATCGATATTGAATCGGTGAATCTGTCATGGTTACCTCCGTACTGGGAAAAACAGTCCCAGCCTTCTTATTCCTGTCACAGTTTTCCTGTGAGCACCTGTACGATTGTACCAAATTTTACCGGCTCTGTCACGGACTTATGTTATAATAAAAAGTACTACTATGAAGAGAGTGTCATCTATGAACCTTAAATTGATTCGCCTCCGGGCACGTACCATGCAAGTCCAGCAACCGGGCTTAGCTATCCTTTTTGCTCTTCCGGTCCTGTTGACCATTCTTGCTAACTTTCTCTTAAGCGGGCAAGATCTGGTCGATCTACTACCGGATATGACCTTGCAGCAAGCAAGTATCTACATGATCCAGCGGCAACTCTTTCCTTCTGTCGTCTCCTTTGTCATCTCCATTTTAGTGGTTGGTGCGACTTTTAGCTATTTAGATACGATTAATCCCAAGATCGAACACCGAACACGTGTCTTAGATATCTTTAAACAAGATCGCTTTACCTCTGTATTTGCCACCTTGATCTTGAAGCAAGCCGTCCTCTTTTTATGGGGACTCATCCTCTATGTGGGGAGTCTCATCAGCACCTACGCCAGCATTCGATTTTTAGCGATCTACGATAAGGTGAGCAACCCTAGCACTCTGAGTGCTTCCAGTCCTGAATTCCAATCTCTCATGCAACAAATGCCTCTGATGACTGCTGGTGTCATACTTGGCCTGATTGGCCTCCTCTTTTACCTGCCACAATACTACAGTCTCAACTTGGTCGAATTGATCCTCTATGAGCAATTACGAGACGGCGACTACAAGGGAGCCTTTGGAGTCCTTCGCCAAAGTCGTGAAACCATGAAAGGGTTCCGCAGCAATCGCTTGGTGCTCGATCTAACCTTGATTGGTTGGTACTTCTTGAATTACTTCACGCGCGATGTCATCGGCTTTTATACCATGCCTTACTTTATCAACTGCCAAATTGCCTTTTATGATCAAATCAAGCAGATTAAACAAGGGCCGCGCCATTTTACAGGCCATCCAAGCCATGAAACTGAATAAGAGTAAGAAGAAAACCCCAGCAAGCTGGGGTTTTCTTCTATATCAATTGTTTATCATTTATAAACCGTATAGGGAGTCTCCTAAGATCAGTCGGGTGTGTTCCCGTTTGATACAGCGGTTCATGACGATATCTTCTCGTCCAGCTCCACGAAGGATTTCTTCTGCTTCTTGATTTTCCAGCTCCAATTGTGCCCAGAAAATTTTCGCATCCGTCTCAATAAAATCACGTGCCACATCTGGTAAAAACTCACTGCGACGGTATACATCGACGATATCTACTGGGAAAGGAATCTCCTGCAAGCTAGCGTACACCGTCTCCCCAAGAATCTGGCCACCGGCTGCACGAGGATTAACAGGAATAATCCGATAGCCCCGCTCTTGCATCTCCTTACTGACACGATGACTGGTTGTGTCTTCACGATCAGATAATCCAACTACAGCGATGATCTTGCTCGTTTCTAGGTAATGTTTGATAATGCCATCACTAGGATTGCGAAATGAATAAGCCATAAGAATCTCCTTTTGTATGCGTTTCCTTTCTTTAAATAGTATAACAATACGGAGGGCATTGCAAGTGTTTGTCGTTAAAAGCGGTAGGAAACTGAAAAGTTTCCTACCGCTTTCTGTTTTGAACAAACTTAATCTTATTTGGCTTCATACCATGTTTTGCCTTCGTTCTCATCAGCTTCCAGTGGTACTGCAAGTTCGATAGCGGATTCCATGGTCTCTTTGACTAGTTCTTTGATCGCTGCCAGTTCATCACTTGGCACTTGCAGAACGATTTCATCATGCACTTGAAGAAGCATCTTGGTCTTGTATGCTCCTCTTTCTAGCGCTTGGTCCAAGTGGATCATGGCAATTTTCAAGATGTCTGCTGCAGATCCTTGGATCGGTGAGTTAATAGCTGTCCGCTCCGCAAAGCCTCGAACATTGAAGTTGCGAGAATTGATATCTGGAATCTCCCGACGACGCTTGAAGAGAGTCTCCACATAGCCTTTATCACGCGCTTCCCGTACCACTCTCTCCATATAGTCCTTGATGCCAGGGTAGCGTTCGAAGTAGGTCTCAATATAAGCCTTGGCTTCTTTTCGACTGATCCCTAGGTTGTTAGACAGTCCAAAGTCGGAAATTCCATAAACCACACCGAAGTTTACTGCTTTTGCATTGCGACGGTCGTTCGGCGTCACATCTTCAGGTTTTGCAATATTGAAAACTCGCATAGCAGTCGATGTATGGATATCTGCCCCATGTTTAAAGGCGTCAATCAAATGCTCATCTCCCGAAATATGGGCCAAGACGCGCAGTTCGATTTGTGAATAGTCCGAACTCAGCAAGACACTGTTTTCCTCTTCTGGGACAAAGGCCTTACGAATAAGACGACCTTGTTCCAAACGGACAGGAATGTTTTGCAGGTTGGGATCCACACTGGACAAACGGCCTGTCTGCGTCAAATCCTGTACATAGCGGGTATGGATCTTCCCATCTTCCAAAATCCAATCTTGAAGACCGATGACATAGGTCGACTGGATCTTAGCAATTTGGCGGTATTCAAGAATCTTAGACACAATCGGGGCAATTGGAGCCAGGCGTTCCAAGACATCAACGGCTGTTGAATAGCCGGTTTTGGTCTTTTTGGTGTATTCAAGAGGAAGTTCCAATTTTTCAAAGAGGATGACCCCCAATTGTTTTGGAGAATTGATATTAAACTCTTCGCCTGCCAGCTCGTAAATTTCTTGAGTCAAGCGTTCCAAGACCACTTCGTTTTCCACCTGCATGTCTTCTAGGGTCTGGCGCTCTACCTTGATCCCCGCGATTTCCATCTTGGCCAAAACAGCTGCTAGCGGTTGCTCCATATCATAGAGTAAATCTAGTTGGTCATGGGCTTGCAACTGCTCCATCATAGGCTCTTCGGTATCCAGTAGAACAGCGACTTTCCGTGCCAAATGCTCCAATAGGACCGCCTTCTCTGGGATAGCTTTTTTGACTCCCTTGCCATAAACGACTTCGTCCAGCGGCAGCGCAATCTGACTATAGAGACTCGCAATGGTTGAAATTTCATTGTCCTCTACGGTCGACAAGAGATACTTGGCCAATCGACTGTCAAACGCGGGATTTTGAAGGGTAATGCCCAAGTGGCTGAGCAAGACCTTGGCCCGTTTGAAGTCATAGACCTTGAGGGGCGTTTTTTCGAGAAATTCTTTGAAAATCGGTGTTTGTAAAAGACCAGTATCTGTACTCGCGTAGAGCTGACCTTTGGTCCCCCATGCGAAACCGATGATGGGTTCCGTATGGTAATTGTCCCCAAAAATCTCAAAATGGAAGAAACTATCTTCCGTGAGCATATCTGAAGTGACCTGCTCGACTTCTGTATAGTCAATAGCTACAGGAGCTGCTTCTTCTCCACTGAGATCCAAGGCCTGACGGAGTTGCTTGAAGCCCATCTCCTCATAAAACTTGGCAAGATTTTCTAGATGAGGACCCGTATAGGTGATGTCATCCAGACCAATCTCGATAGGCGCATTGGTGTCGATGGTCGCCAGGGTCTTGGATAGGTAGGCCTGCTCCTTGTCGTTGATGAGGTTTTCCTTCATCTTAGAAGCCTTCATCTCATCGATATGCTCATAAATACCATCGAGGGAGCCATACTCAAGGAGCAGTTTGATCCCGGTCTTTTCTCCAATCTTAGTGACACCTGGGATATTATCCGACTTATCTCCCATCAAGGCCTTGAGGTCGATAAATTGCTCTGGTGTCAGTCCCATCTTTTCTTTCAGATAGGCTGGAGTGAATTCTTCAAACTCTGCCACTCCTTTTTTTGAGATTTCAACCACTGTGTTGTCATCTGTCAGCTGGATCAAATCTTTATCCCCAGAAACGATAGTCACATCAAAAGGAACAGAAGTTGATTCTGCCAACTTGTCCAGCGTTCCAATAATATCATCTGCTTCATATTGAGCTAGCTCATAGTGGCGAATTCCTAGATGGTCTAATTGCTCGCGAATGAAAGGGAACTGCTCGCGGAACTCATCTGGAGTTTTTGCACGGCCCCCTTTGTAGTCGGCATACATCTCCGTCCGAAAAGTCGTCTTTCCTGCATCAAAAGCGACGAGAACATGGGTTGGTTGGATGCGCTCCAAGAGATGGCTCAACATGAGATTAAAGCCATAGACCGCATTGGTATGTAGACCATTGGCATTTTTGAAGCGATCGATTTGATTATAGAGTGCGAAAAAGGCACGAAAAGCGACGGAAGACCCATCGATGAGTAGTAATTTATTCTTTTTTTCCATAGGCCTATTATACCACGAATCACAAGGTCTCTGGTACATAAAAACTCTACCCTTTCGGGTAGAGCCTTCTTTAGGAGTTTCTTATGAAAAATGAAGAGAAGTGTTTATTCGCCGTAACAAGAACCTTGTTGTGGCAATTTCTTAAAGCGTTTTGGATAATTAACTGAGATTTTCATTTTCTGTACCTCATTTCTTATTGGATGAGTACAGTATACAAGAGAAACCTAAACGATTCCTTATAGAAAGCTTCAAGAAAACTAAAAGCTGAGGCGCAAAACACGCGGTTGTTTTCTACTACAAGCTGGTAACTGAAGATGGAGCCCTGTCTCATCTTGGCTCCAAGAAAGGGGCTGACTTTCTCCAAGGAGCTCTAGCTTTTGAATGCGCGCATGAAGAATTCTCGGTTGCTTGAGATCATAGGCGAGAGACGGCAAGGTCAACTCTTCCGTCCTTCCACTTGGTTCCAGCTGGATAGCATAAAGAAAACCATCACGCATGGTATAGCGGAAATCTCGGCTGGTATAGAGTAGCGCTTGCCCGTCTGAGAAGGAACCTTCCTGGGCCTCGGTCGGTCCGTCCGATGACACCCGCCAAGGCCGACTCTGATAAATGGCTTCTCCATTTACCGCCAGCCAGTCCCCGATCTCTGTGAGGATGTCTTGGTCTTGCTCAGGGATCGTGCCATCTGCCTTGGGTCCAATATTGAGCAGAAGATTGCCATTTTTTGCCACAACATCAACTAAATTTTGTAGCAATTCCTTACTGGTCTTGTAGGCTAGATCCTGGGTATAGCACCAAGAATTACGGGCGATCGCGGTATCCATTTGCCACGGAAAGGCTTGCGTCTCTCCGTATCCTCCCCGCTCCATTTCAACGATTCCTGAACCGAAAGGGAGGGCGTCCTGTTTGTAACAAACAGCCACCTTGCGATCCTCTTGTGCTGCTAGATTGTAATAATAAGCCAAAAAGCGCATCAAGTAGGGACGGAAACTCTCATGCTGGATCCACCAGTCAAAATAAAGGAGCTCTGGCTGGTAGTCCCGCACCAGTTCACAGGTTCGCAACAGCCAATCTTCCAAGAATTCTTTGCTTGGATAAGGCTTGGAAGTCAGATCAAAATGATCCTTGGGCTCTGGCTCCGCTGGCCAATAAAGGCTGTCTCTTGGGACTTCTTGCGGAATGTCACTAGTGAATTCCTTGCCATGTGAAAAGAAAAACTGGTGTTCTGCCCGGTGAGAGGACGTACAGAAGTGCAGGCCACGTTTTTCTGCTTCCTCCCTCAGCTCTCCTAAGACATCTCGTCTCGGCCCCATTTCTAAACTATTATAAGGCGAGAGAGTAGAGGCATACATCTGAAAACCATCGTGGTGCTCCGCAACTGGAAAAAGATACTGGGCTCCCGCTTTTTGAAAGAGATCCAGCCAAGATGCCGGATCAAATTGATCGGCTGTAAAAAGAGGAATGAGATCCTTGTAACCAAAGCTAGCCTGGTCTCCGAAATGCTCTCGATGATAGTCATAGCAAGGATTGCCTTGGATATACATATTTCGCGAATACCATTCTGAACCGAAGGCAGGTACACTGTAGACGCCCCAGTGGATAAACATTCCAAATTTGGCATCTCGATACCAATCTGGACAGATTTGATGGCTAAGAGAGTCCCAGGTTGGTTCAAAAGGACCTGACTGGACGACTTGATCAATCTCTTCAAGGCTTATCATTCTCTTCTCCTCTTTTCTTGTTACTACCTCTATTGTAACGAGAAAGCCTCGTTTGTAAAGACAAACGAGGGGAATGTTTAAAATAGTAGACAAAGAGCTTGATCTAGGAGAATCAAGCTGATGATGAATGAAATGAAGCTTCTAGCCCTTCACTGCTTGAGAAATAAAACGAGCGATGGCGTCTGTCTCCCCTTGGTGGAGAGCCTTAACGATTTTGGACCCCACAATCACTCCATCTGAGACCTTGTTGAAACGGTGAACATCCTCCATGCTGGAAACTCCAAAACCTGTTAAAACAGGAATGGACGCTATTTCGTGTAATTGGGCCAAGTGATGGTCCAAGTCATCTCGATAGCTACCAGCTTTCCCCGTCACTCCATTGACAGCAACGGCATAGATAAATCCTTCTGCATCATGGATCAATTTCTTCTGACGCTCGATTCCTGTGGTTAAGCTCACTAGCGGCACCAAAGCAATGTCTTTATCCACTAATAGAGGCTCTACCAGATCCGCATGCTCATGAGGGAGATCCGGAATAATCACTCCCTTGACCGCTGTTCCTTCTACATCTCTAAAGAAGTTTTCGAGCCCATATTGGAACAAGGGGTTGAAATAGGTCATGATGACCAAAGGAACACTTGTCTCTAAGTGCTGGATCGTTTGCACCAGTTCCTCTGTCGTCGTCCCATGGGCTAAACTTCGTAGTCCCGCCTCTTCAATCACAGGACCATCTGCCACCGGATCCGAAAAAGGAATGCCAACCTCAATAGCTGAGACACCAAGCTCCTCCAAAAATTGGATGGTTTCCTGCAAACCTGCCAAGCCTTTTTCATGATCTCCTGCCATAATATAAGGAACAAAGATCCCTTGCTGCTGATCTTTCAGCTTTTGTAAATGCTCTGTTAAGGTCTTTCCCATCTTACTCTCCCCTCTCTTGTTCTAGGCGGTCTTTGACTTGTACCACATCTTTGTCCCCACGACCTGATAAGCAAACGATCATAGATTTTTCAGGCCCCATTTCCTTGGCCAACTTCACCGCATAGGCGATAGCATGGCTCGATTCTAGAGCTGGAATGATTCCTTCTACTTTCGAAAGCAATTGAAAGGCTTCTAGCGCTTCTTGGTCTGTCACAGGCACATAGGTTGCCCGCTTGATCTCATGGAAATAAGAATGCTCTGGCCCAATTCCTGGGTAATCGAGACCTGCTGAAATCGAGAAGGCTTCTAAAATCTGTCCATGAGCATCCTGTAACACATCCATCAAGGCGCCGTGAAGGACTCCCGGACGCCCCTTGGTCAAGGTTGCTGCATGCTGGTCTGTATCCACTCCAAGGCCAGCAGCTTCTGCCCCATACATGGCAACAGATGTATCTTCAACAAAAGGATAAAAGAGCCCAATAGCGTTCGATCCGCCTCCTACACAGGCTAAGACTGCATCTGGTAGCGCACCGTCATTTTGCTCTGCAAATTGGCGTTTAGCTTCTCGACCGATGACACTTTGAAAATCACGGACAATCTCTGGGAATGGGTGAGGTCCTAGAGCAGAACCCATGATATAGTGGGTATCCTCCACATTTGCTACCCAGGCTCTAAGGGCAGCATTGACCGCATCCTTGAGGACACGCGAGCCATCTGTTACTGATTGAACCTTGGCGCCCAACAGCTCCATCCGAAAGACATTGAGGGCTTGGCGTTTGACATCTTCTTCCCCCATGTAGATGGTGCATTCCATATCAAATAAAGCAGCAGCCGTTGCCGTTGCAACACCGTGCTGTCCAGCCCCTGTTTCTGCGATGATCTTCTTTTTGCCCATCCGATGTGCCAATAAAACCTGTCCTAGGGCATTATTAATTTTATGAGCCCCTGTGTGGTTGAGGTCTTCTCTTTTAAGAAAAATCTTGGCTCCACCGACATACTTGGTAAGATTTTTAGCGTAATAGAGCGGTGTTTCCCGACCGACATATTGTTTCAGAAGCTGATCCAATTCTGCTTGAAAAGAAGGATCTGCTTGACTTTCTCTGTAGGCTTCTTCTAATTCTAAAACTGCTGTCATCAAGGTTTCAGGGACAAATCGTCCCCCGAACCGCCCGTAAAATCCGTTTTGATCTGGTTGTTTATATGCCATGCTTGGCCCTTTCTATAAATCGTTTTATCTTTTCTTGATCTTTTATTCCATTTGTCTCGACCCCACTGGATACATCCACCGCATAAGGATGAAAGAAGCTAATGGCATCTGCTACATTGTCTACCGTCAAGCCTCCTGCAATAAAGAAGGGCTTTGTAAAGTTTTGACTTTCGAGCTTTTGCCAGTTAAAAGTCTCTCCACTTCCTGCTACAGGAGCATCAAAGAGCAGATAATCGGCACTGGTCTCAGGAAGAGCTGCATCTTTTCCCACTTGAACAGCGCGAATCGTTTGTTGGGGAAGCTCTTGCAAGATATTATCATCTATCGGTCCATGCACTTGTATCAGGTCCAAGCCCACAACCTGGCAAGCTTGCTCCACTTCTTCTCTTTGTGGTGATACAAAAACACCGACTTTTTGAACCCCCTTTGGAATGCCTGTAGCCAACTGCCGGGCTTGCTCCAGCGTGACTTGCCGTTTGCTTGGTGCAAAGACAAAACCAATGTAATCTGCACCAGCTTCAACAGCTGTCTGGACAGCTTCTGGAGTGGACAATCCGCAAATTTTAACCTTTGTCAATCTGCAACTCCTTTACTTTTTCAGCCACATTGTCTGCCTTCATGAGGGCTGTCCCAACGAGAATGCCATTAAAATAAGGAGCCAGCATGCGCGCGTCTGCTGCTGTGAAAATAGCAGACTCCGAGATGTAAACCGGTTCTTGTTCAAAGCTTGTCGCCAATTCAAGGCTAGTATGAAGATCTGTCTCAAAGGTCACCAAGTTGCGATTATTGACCCCTATGATCTGAGCCCCAATCCGGTGAGCAACCTCTAGTTCTGTCAGATTATGGGTCTCCACCAAGATCTCCAGGCCAAGATGGGTCGCAAAATCGAAGAGTTCTTTCAGACGAGCCTCTGATAAGGCTGCAACAATCAACAAGATCACGGTTCCCCCTGCGTTTCGCGCCCGAATTATTTGCTTTTCATCCACAATGAAATCTTTGTTGAGGGTGGGGATACGTACTTGACTAGATATTTCCCGGAGATACTCGATACTGCCCTTGAAAAACACTTCATCGGTCAAGACAGAAATCATCACGGCCCCATTTTCTTCGTAAGTCTTAGCCTGAGCGACGATATCCACATCGACATGAATATCTCCCAGACTCGGGCTGGCCTTTTTCACTTCCGCAATGACCTGAAGCTTTTCTGGATGACTCTTTAGGTAATCATACAAGCGGTAGGTCTCACGCAACGGTTGGAGTTCCTCTTCTTTCATCGCAGCCACTTCACGCGCCTTTTCCTTTAGAATCTTTGGCAAGAATTCTTGACTCATTTTTGATACTCCTGTAATAATCTCAATTTCTCAAGGGCAGCCCCACTGGCAATCACTTCACGTGCCAAGGCCATCCCTTCCTTGATAGAATCTACCTTGCCGTTGGCATAAAAACCAAGGCCTGCATTTAAGACCGTCACCTCTAAGAAGGGACTCGCTTCATTCTTCAAGACGCTGAGCAAAATTTCCGCATTGCGTTTGGCGTCTCCACCACGTACTTGATCAATTTCAATGCGCTCCATTCCGATATCTTCTGGTTGAAAGCTGGATAAGGTAACCTGTCCATTTTCCAGAATAGCGAGCTGGGTTTCCCCATCAAGGCCTGCCTCGTCCAAACCTTGTGGACCACTCACCACCACTGCGCGTTTCCTTCCCAAATTCTTTAGAATCTCTGCCGTACTTTCCAGCATATCTGGACGACTGGTTCCCAATAGCTGGGTTTCTAGAGGAATCGGATTGATAAGAGGACCGGTTAAGTTCATCACCGTTGGAACCCCTAGCGCCAAGCGAGCGGGCATAATATAGCGCATGCCAGGATGCAGATTTTTGGCAAATAGGAAGATAATTCCCGCCTTTTCAAACACTCGTCCCAAGTCTTCTGGACCCAAATCAAGGTTAATCCCTAGCGCTTCTAGCACATCCGCAGAACCAGATTTAGAAGAGATCGAACGATTTCCGTGTTTCGCCATCTTGATGCCACCACCAGCAAGGACGAAGGCAGCTGTTGTTGAAATATTGAAACTATACGAACGATCGCCCCCAGTTCCACAATTGTCCATCGCTCCTTGAACTTCTGTAGGAATAGCGACTGCATAGGCCTGCATCACTTTTGCAATAGCCGTCCGCTCTTCAACCGTTTCCCCCTTCATTTTGAGACCTAGAAGAAGGGCCGTCACCTGTGCTTCTGAAGCACGACCAGCAACGACTTCCTCCATAGCAGCTTCTAACTCTGCACTGGTTAGATCCATTCCTTCTGCTACTTTTGCAAGCACTTGTTTCATCTTCCGCTCCTTGACTAGTTTGACAAAATTTTCGATGGTCTTGAGCCCATCTGGCGTTCCGATACTTTCTGGATGGTATTGAAAACCATAAATCGGTAAGCTACGGTTTTGAATTCCCATAATGGCTTGATCATCCGTCGTTCGAGAGGTAATGACAAAATCCTCTGGCATGTCTTCAATCGTCAGCGAATGGTAGCGCATGACTGGGACTTCTTTTGCGACACCCGCATATAGCGGAGAAGGAGCTTCTAGCTGGATCTGGCTTTGTTTGCCATGCATGACCTGTGGTGCCAATCCCAAGCGCCCTCCAAAAACTTCCGCAATCGCTTGATGCCCCAAGCAAATCCCCAAGATTGGTTTGATCCCCGCGAAATCTCGGATCATCTCCTCCATCTTGCCCGCATCCTTTGGCCAACCTGGACCTGGAGAAAAGACCAAGGCATCTGCTTCTTGGGCAACTTGGTACAAGTCCGGATCATCATTTCGAAGCACCTGGACCTCATCAAATTTTCCGATATACTGTGCTAAATTGTAGGTAAATGAATCGTAATTATCGACTAATAAAATCATCCTTCTTCTCCAATCCTTGTCATCGATTTTGCCTTATTGACGGTTTCTTGGTATTCATTTTCAGCGATCGAATCATAAACGATTCCTGCTCCGGCCTGCACATAAGCCTTCTTATTTTTGAGGATCATGGTTCGTATCGCAATAGCAAAATCAAGATCCCCCGTCACAGAGAGATAGCCAATAGCACCTGCGTAGACCCCGCGTTTCTCTTTTTCTGCCTCATAGATTCGCTTCATGGCTCGAATCTTGGGAGCACCCGAAACGGTACCAGCTGGAAGAGTTGCCTTCAGAGCCTCAATAGAGGCTAGTCCAGGAAGTAATTGACCCTTGACCACACTCGTCAAGTGCATCACATAACGGAAGAATTCCACTTCCATATATTTGGTCACTTCAACTGACCCATTTTGAGCGATACGACCAATATCATTGCGCCCTAGATCTACCAACATCCGGTGTTCTGCGACTTCTTTTGGATCCTCTGTCAAATCAGCTGCCAATTGCCGATCAGCCTCTTCATCGATCCCTCTGGGACGCGTGCCCGCAATGGGATTAGTTGTCACCACTCGATCCTTGACCGACACTAGACTTTCTGGACTGGCACCGATAATTTGGTACTCCCCAAAATCATAAAAGTAGAGATAATTCGAAGGGTTGGTCACGCGCAAATTGCGGTAATAATCCAATGGTTTACCTGAAAAATCAGCTGAAAAACGTTGACTAAGCACGCATTGGAACATATCTCCTTTTCGAATATAGTCCCGCGCTAGGGCCACCATTTCCTCAAACTCTTTTTGCTCCAAATGATTGTGGAAATGAAGCGCATGCAGGTCCTTGTCCTGAAACTCTTCTTTTGCAGGTCTTGCCAATTGTGCTAATACTTGCTCCAAGCTCGATGCTTGCTCTGCTTCACTCCGTCCACTATAGAGGTTCTCTTCCACCACATAGACCTTTTCCTTTTTGTGATCAAAAATCACATAGCTCTCATATAAGAAAAAGTGAAGATCTGGTGTGCCGATCGTATCTTCAGGAATGGAACCAATGTTCTCATAGAGGCCAATCAAGTCATAGCCGACAAATCCAATCGCCCCACCGTTAAAAGGGAGTTCTTCGGAAGTTTTCGTTTTGACCGTGATGCGATTCAAAAAGTCCAAAGGATCCTCTTCGATAATTTGATCATTGTAATAGAGGACGCCATTTTCAAACTTGACTTCACTGACTGGCCGATAGGCTACAATTGAAAAACGCGCATTCTCTTTTTCACGAGGGATCGACTCCAAGATCATTTTATGGGGCGCATCCAAACGCATATAAGCCAAAATTGGACTCAACACATCAGCAGATAAAACTTTTTTCATATCAGAAACCTCTCTTTTAGAACTCTTTTTCTAATGAATCGTAACGTCGCTTGCTAAGGCGATCAAGGTTATCCCATCGCTCAATTCTCGCTTTGGGATCAATGTGCCTAAGCTCGCTTCGCTCGCTAAGGCACATAGAAAAGCCCTCACACAAAAAACTGTGTGAGGGCGTAGTGTCCGCGGTGCCACCTCTTTTATAGGGAAAAATAGCTGGTCTTTCCCTACATCTCTATCTCCTCTATCAAGGAGTTGCACGGTAAGGGGTGCCAACCGAATTCACATGGGTTAGAATTCATTGATCATAACAGTCCAATTTTCATCAGTCGCTATTGCTTGTTCACAATTCCCACAAGCTCCCTGAAAATAGCTGACTCATTACTTTTCTGTTGCTACCATTATAACCCTTTTTCTTCGAAAGTCAATAAAATTTTTAGTCTTTTTTTATACTTTTTTCTACACTAATTTAATAAAATCAGCTCAAAGAGTCCTAGCGGCCCGTCCTTTTTATCCCAATAATAGGATACTCAACAAAGCTAAAATTGCAGGACCGCCTTGGGTCAAGATAATCTTTTTATTGGCTGTCATCGCACCGTAGGCCGCAGCTCCAATAATAAAGAGCACAAAAATCGTAACGACTTCAATATTTTTGGACACAAACAATCCATACAAGAGGAAGACACCAATCAAGGCATTGTATATTCCTTGATTTTTAAATAAGGAGGTCACAGATGGGCGAGCGAGTTCTTCTTTATCCATGTTGAAAACCCGACTGGTGGTATCAGATGTGGTTCGGATACTCTCCAAATAAAAAATATACAAATGCTCCAGCGCAGCAAGACTCGCTAAAATAATCGTCAGTAATGACATTGTAGATTCTCCTTTTTATTCAATCGTTATTTGTTCAATACCAGACACTAATTTATCCAGTAGGTAAGAAAATTGCTCTTGTTCTTGAGCGTTTAAAATGCGGCTCATCTGTTCTTTCACCGCTACATGATAGCGAGGAGGGCGATTGACCAACCAATTATAGGCCGTATCTGTCAGATGGATTACGATTTCCCGCTGGTTCTTTGGATTTCGACTCCGATGAACAAACCCTTCCTTTTCTAGTATTTTGAAATGCCGGGTTAAAGCTGCTGGATCAATCTGCAAGCGTTCCTGAACCGCGATCTGATTGCAAGGTGCTTGTTCTAATAGATACTGCAAGATTTGATAGCGTGTTAGGCTAATCCCTAGCCGCTTTTCAAATAGCTGTGTAGTCGATTGATCTGCCAAACGTAGTTGGTAGAGCAAATCATTTATTTCTGTCATATTCCTTCTCCAATTCTTTTTTGATAAATCAACAATTGATCGGTCAATTATAAACCATTTATCATCTCCTGGCAAGAAAAAGAGCTTGCACTATTCTTTCGCACAAAAAAAGCCGCCTGATTGGGCGACTCTTAGGGAGATTATTATGAAAAAGAAAAGTTTTAGGATTTTTCTAAACAAAGTTAGGAGGTCTTTGTTTATGGTTCTATTATAGCGGACATTTCTTAAAGAAAGCTTACGACTTTATTTCAAAATGAAAACAAATTCTTTACAGATTCTTTTCAACGTTTAAAATAGCTGGAATATCTAATAAACTTTCTATCTGATGATTACCTTCATAGTCAGATGTCAAGAAATTGATACTCTGAATCTGGCTATTTCTTGCAAAGTCAATATCCAGGCTCCTATCCCCTATATAGTAGGTATTTTCTGGCTCCAACCTGTACTTATCCATCAGATACATGGCAGCTTCCGGGTCAGGCTTGCGAGCAAAACCACTTTGACTGGTCAAAATTTCTGTAAAAAAAGCTTCCAAACCCAAGTCCCGCAGGATGACAAAGGCATTCTCTCCCTTATGGGTATAGACAAACTGCTCGATCCCAGCATCCTTCCCCCAAGATAAGACATCATGCGCCCCCTCCATCAGAAGGACCTGGGCATTTTTCTCTGCTAGACTTTCTGCTCGGCGATGATTTAAGTCCGTCACATCCAGATGATACTCCTCCGCCACGGCTACTAAAAGATCTTGAACCGAATGCTTCAAGATGTAATCTTTAATGCTGGCTCGGTCAAACGGAAGCTGATAAGTTGCATAGGTCTCCTCAAGACCTGCCAAAATAGCATCATAGGAATCCAGCAAGGTCCCATCCAAATCCCAAATAAAGGCTCGTTTTGTCATTTTCTCTCTCCTACTTTTCGTCTATAAAGCTGACTCAAAAATAGCCAACGAAAGCCATTGTCGAGCAGTGTCCCCGTCCAGACTCCTGGAAGGCCAAAGCCAAGAGTTACTCCAAGCAGATAACCGGCTCCAATTCGAATGATCCACATGCCAATGGTCGTTGCATAAAATGGAAGTTTCCCATTTCCCAAGCCTTGCCAAACAGCTGTATAGATGACCGTTCCTGCTGTAAACGGCGTTCCTAACAAAGAAAAGAGGACAACCGAAAGGCTAGCTTCTACCGCTTTCGCATCTTGTGTGTAGAGATGGGTCAGAAAGGTGCCCCCAAAAAAGATTCCCAAGGCAATGGGCAACATCAACATGAAAGACAACCAGTAAGACTGCTTTCGAAGGCGATCAATCTGCTCAAGATCACCTTCACCGAGGCTCCGTGCTACGAGCATGACCGTCGCTGTGGCCACTCCAAACATCGGCATGTAGTTAAACTGGGTCAAGGTCTCTCCGATGGCATTTCCTGCGACTGCCTCTGTTCCAAAAGCAACCACAATCGCAATAATCACCACATCTCCAGCCCGCATCATCAGCCGCTCTCCGGCAGCTGGAAGTGCTAAGTTCAAGAGCTTACGATCCAATCCCCAACGAAGGGGGGCAAAGGGCAACCGGACTTTTTGCCACAAGAGGAAGACGCCGATCGCACGGGCCAGCACAGTCCCCAAGGCCGCGCCGACAATGCCCCAGCCAAAAAGGAAAATGGCCACAGAGGAGAATAGAGCATTTAAAACATTGGTTAACAAGCTGATATACATAGGCAGACGTGGATTGTTGGCCACCCGAACCAAGGAGCCCAAGGTCGTCATCAAGCCTAAGAGAACAATAGTCCCACCGACCAAGGAAAGGTAAATTCCTCCACTTTCAGCTACTGCAGCTTCAGTTCCCAACAGCGAAATCATCTGGCGCCCAAATAACAGCGAAGCCCCTCCTAAGAGAGCACTCAACAGTAAGGTCACCTTCAGCGACTCTGTCGCATGGTAGGCAATGGTTTCTTGATTTTTTTCACCCAAGCTTTTAGACATGACACTGGCAACTGCTGCACCCAGTGCCAAAAAGATGGCTTGATAGATGGTGATGATGTTCCCTGCGACGGAAACACCTGAAATGGCAATCAAGCCCAGGTGAGCCACTAAATAAGAGTCCACCATGCCCATCAGCATTTGTAAGAAATTTTCACCCATGGCAGGAAGGGCGATGTTTAAGATTTTTTTGTATGAATTCATGCGTATAGAAAAGAGCCAAACGGCTCTTTTGATCTTTCTAATAGGAAGAATTAAAGTCCCAAGTAGTCTTCTACGGCTGCTTGCATGTCTTTGGCTGCCACGCTTGTACGATGGCGAACCGGTGCAGTTTCAAGGCCGTCTACAGCCGGTGGCACAGGAACACCTGAGAGTGTGTGTAATTTAGCCAAGGCTTCGAAATCACCTAGACCTGTCTCGCCCGTCACCGCTTCTACTGCCACAACTGGGAATTTATAAGGACTTGCTGTAGAGGCAATGACTGTTTTAGCAG
This sequence comes from Streptococcus sp. HMSC072C09, assembly GCF_001813105.1. Classification (NCBI taxonomy): domain Bacteria; kingdom Bacillati; phylum Bacillota; class Bacilli; order Lactobacillales; family Streptococcaceae; genus Streptococcus; species Streptococcus sp. HMSC072C09. Next base: position 34,330 of record NZ_KV811505.1, read on the forward strand.
TATCCCCTGTTTGGGTCCGGTATTTTTGATAAACGGCTGATGCTACGGCTGTATGAGGGTCTTCGATGTAATCAGACGCTTCATAGACCCGCTTGATCTCTGCAGCAGTTTCTGCTTCATCTGCGTATGCAGCCGCAAACAAATCTAAGATGTCTGCATCAAAGTTGGACAATTGGTACTGACCTGTTGCAAGGAGGTTTTCCATCAATTCTTTGGTCTTTGTGGCATCATTGCCAACCAAGTGGAAAATCAAGCGTTCCAAGTTTGAAGAGACCAAAATATCCATCGATGGACTAGTGGTTACTTTGAAGCTGCGTTTCTTATCATAGACGCGTGTTTTAAAGAAGTCTGTCAAAACATTGTTCTCGTTTGATGCACAGATCAATTTCCCAACTGGAAGACCAATTTGTTTAGCATAGAAAGCAGCTAAGATATTTCCAAAGTTTCCTGTTGGAACAGTGAAATTGACTTTTTCTCCAGCTGTGATTTGACCTGTCTTGACCAATTGCGCATAGGCGTATACGTAATAGACAACCTGAGGCACCAAACGGCCAATGTTCATCGAGTTGGCTGATGAAAATTGCATCTTGTTGGCTGCTAATTTTTCACGAAGGGCCACATCGTTGAACATATGCTTCACATTAGTCTGAGCATCGTCAAAGTTTCCATCAATGGCGATCACATGGGTATTCTCCCCCGTTTGAGTCGTCATTTGCAACTCTTGTACCTTGCTGACACCGTCTTTTGGATAAAAGACGATAATTTCCGTACCTGGAACATCCGCAAAACCTGCCATGGCAGCTTTACCTGTGTCTCCAGAAGTCGCGGTTAAGATGACAATCTTGTTTTCCAAACCGTGCTTCTTGGCAGCTGTCGTCATAAAGTAAGGCAAGATAGACAAGGCCATGTCTTTAAAGGCAATGGTTGAACCGTGGAAGAGTTCCAAGTTGTATTGGCCATCGAGTTTGACAAGAGGCGCAATGACTGGTGTATCAAACTTGCTATCATAGGCGTTGGTGATACAGTAGTCCAACTCTTCTGCTGTAAAGTCGTCCAAAAATGCTGACAAGACAAGCTTGGCCACTTCTTGGTAAGAAGCGTCTTTGAGGGTGTCAAAATCTAACTCTACTTGAGGGTATGCAATGGGGGTAAACAAGCCACCATCCGTCGCTAAACCTTGAAGGATAGCTTGACTGGCTGTTACGGTATTTTTTTCATCTCGTGTTGATTGGTAAACTAGTGTCATGACTGATTCATTCCTTTACTTGTTATCTTCTCATTATATCATAAAAGGCTTGGAAATTTATTGGCTTTTCACCAAATATTCGGAATTAATGCTCTTAGAAAGCAGAAAATCCAGATCTTTTCTGAACACACAGAAAGAGCAAGCTCTAGGCTTGCTCTTTTTTATGCTAATCCTAATTCAACTAAAACGGCTTGGAAGTCCTGCTTCAAGCTTTCAAGAGCAACTGTTACTTCTTGACGGGTTTGATTGTTTTTCACGGTTACTTGACCGCTCTCAACCTCACTACCTCCTAAGGTAATTAAGGCCTTGGCCGCAAAGACATCGGCTGACTTAAATTGTGCCTTGAGCTTACGTCCAAGATAGTCACGCTCTACTTTGAAACCTTGGATTCGAAGAGCTTGAACCAAGCTAAGGGCTGCTTCATTGACCTCATCTCCTAGGACGGCGATATAGGCATCTAGGCCTGTTTCGATCGGTAATTCGATGCCTTTCTTTTCAAGGACGAGAAGAATCCGTTCCAGACCAATCCCAAATCCAAAACCAGCTGTCGCAGGGCCACCGAAGTATTCGACCAAACCATCATAGCGACCACCCGCACAGACAGTTAATTCATTGCCTTCAATTTCTGTAATAAACTCAAAAATCGTGTGGTTGTAATAATCTAAGCCACGCACCATGTTGGTATCAATGACATAGGCCACCCCCAAGTCTTCCAACATTCGACGAACCGCATCAAAATGTGCTTGGCTTTCTTCATCTAGGTAGTCTAAGATGGAAGGAGCTTGTTCAACAGCCACCTTGTCTTCTTTTTCTTTTGAATCCAAGACACGAAGCGGATTTTCTTCTAAACGGCGTTGACTATCCTTAGACAATTGATCCTTCATTGGCAAGAGGTAGTCGATCAAGGCTTGACGATATGCCTGACGACTGGCTGGACTTCCCAAAGTGTTCAGGTGCAAGGTTACATTGTCGATTCCCAATTCTTTAAGAAATTGTGCCGCCATCGCGATCGTTTCAACATCCGTTGCAGGATTGCTCGATCCAAAGCATTCTACCCCAATTTGGTGGAATTGACGCAAACGACCTGCTTGAGGACGTTCGTAGCGGAACATTGGGCCTATGTAATAGAACTTACTTGGTTTTTGTACCTCAGGCGCAAAGAGTTTATTTTCTACATAGGAGCGGACAACAGGAGCTGTTCCTTCTGGACGAAGCGTGATATGACGGTCTCCCTTGTCATAGAAATCATACATTTCTTTGGTAACGATATCCGTCGTATCCCCTACTGAACGGCTGATGACTTCATAATGTTCGAAGATCGGTGTGCGGATTTCATCATAATTGTATCGCGCAAAGACCTTGCGTGCAAAGCCTTCTACATATTGCCATTTCGCTGAATCGCCAGGAAGGATATCCTGGGTCCCTTTTGGTTTTTGTAATTTCATAGCCTTCATCCTTTGTCTTACTTTTGCCTCTATTTTACCACAAATTCGAAGAGAAATGGAGGCTGGACCGAATTTCCTTCGTTCGACACCTTCAAAACCTCTTTCTCTTCTTGCCTTATCAGCCGAATTATGAGAAAATGGAAGCCATACTACACTGAAAGGATCTTGCGATGAGAGAGGATATCAAAATCAATGACCGCGCCCTGGCACTAGAGAAGCCGTTAATCGAAAAATTGGAGCTTGTATTTGATACCGATGTTGAGTTAGATGTCTATAACCTAGGACTGATCTACGAGATCCATCTAGATGAAGCCGGCACTTGCAAGGTGGTTATGACCTTTACCGATACGGCTTGTAGCTGTGCTGAGAGCCTTCCGATCGAAATCGTCGCTCGCCTAAAAGAAATCGAGGGGATCGAAGATGTCAAGGTTGAAGTAACTTGGTCACCCGCTTGGAAAATTACACGAATCAGCCGATACGGGCGCATCGCCCTTGGTCTTCCACCACGATAACAATCATTACCATTTAAGAAACGCAGTCAACTTAATGAAGGAAAGCCTCTTTGGGGATCCAATCCATAATAAAAAAACGAGGAACACCAACTCTGCCATCAGAGTTTGTTCCTCGTTTTTATAATGTTTGAATCCATTCAAACTTTTTCACTGCCAGAATGGACTAAGCCTCGTCAACTTTTGGTTCTGGAAGGATTTGATACAACACAATTCCAAGAATGGTTGACGTTGCCACACCCGTGATTTGAAGACCACCGAGGTCAATCATCAAACCACCGATCCCTGATACTAGGATCACACTTGCAATCAAGAGATTCTTTTTATTATCAAAATCAATCTTATGTTCAACTAAAATTTTCAAACCGCTAGCAGCGATAACCCCAAAGAGGGCAATAGACAAGCCTCCCAATACAGGAGTTGGAATGGAGTGCAAGAGTGCTGATAGCTTCCCAATAAAGCTCATGACAACCGCAATCACTGCTGCGCCTGAAATAACGTAAACTGAGTAGACCTTACTAAGGGCCATAACCCCAATGTTTTCCCCATAAGAGGTTACCGGAGGAGCTCCAAAGAATCCAGCAATAATCTGTGCCAAGCCATCTCCAGTAAGCGTATGGTCAAGCCCTGGATCCTTGAAGTAATCACGCTCCGTCAAACTATTTAAAACCATGAGGTGACCAAAATGTTCCGTCATGGTCACAAAGGCAATCGGAGCCATGGTCAAAATCGCACTTGGATAGAGTTTAAAGCTATAATCTACAAATGGAATGTCAAAGTTTGGAACTTGAATCCAATGCGCCGCACTTACCTCTGAGAAATTGACAAAACTATGTCCTGTCAGCAAACCAAGAGCCAATGAGAAAATATAGCCCACAATTAATCCAAGTAAAATTGGGACGACACCGACAATCTTCTTGCCATACATGTTAAATAGGATAACCGCAAAGAGGGTCACCATCGAAATCAATAGAGCATAGCCGCTGTAGCTATTATTTAAGGTTGTCGCATCAGTGACGGCATTCTTCGCAAGACTCAAACCAATTACCATGATAATGGGACCAACCACGATTGGTGGAAGGACCTTATTAATCCAATCTTTACCCGCATGCTTAACAATCAGAGCTACAAACAAGTAGACCAAACCGCCCGCCATGGCACCTTGGGCAACCGCTGCGATTCCATCTGTCTTCATCAACATCTGCATAGCAGCAATATAAGCAAAACTAGATCCCATGTAGGCTGGAATCTTATACTTGGTCACGGTTAAGTGAGCCAAGGTTCCCAAACCAGATGAAAACAAAGCAATGGCAGGATCAATCCCAACCAAAATCGGCACCAGCACTGTCGCCCCAAACATGGCAAACAAATGCTGGAAAGATAAACCAACCAATAAACCAGGTTTTGGCATATCATTCACATCATATTTAACGTCATTCACGATCGTAAAAACCTCCTAAAATTAAGATGCGACAAGCTATGGCTGAACAAAAACGTCTACCTTCGATGACCAAATCGTAAGGGAGTGCTTCATGCTCCATCATCGACTATTTCTTTTTTATCAAACCACTTTTCAATATACAAAAAAATCCCCCACAACAAGGAGATACACAAAATATAGGCTGGTCTTCCCAGGCCTTTCATTTCCATAGCTCCTTGCCTGCCTCTCTGGACAGTATTAAAGGATTGATTCGATTAGTCACAATTATAGCAGATTATAGACGGATTTACAAGAAAAATGACAGATGATACACCCAAATCCCCCAAAAAGTAATATTCATACGTTTCAGCGACAGGGTTGAAATTAGCTACTTTGAGCCAAAAAAGAGGCTGGGACAAAAGTCCTAGCCTCTTAATTGTTTTTGGATTGTCGAGCAAGACGCAGTGGTTGAGTGGGCTCTACTACGCTGATTTCATCAGCTTTTACAGCCCTACTCAACTGTGCGGAGGTGGGACGACGAAATCGAATTCTAATGAATTTCCGATTTCTGTCCCACTCTCTCTTTGGACAAAGTCGTCCTGGCAATTACTGTTTACCAGACTGTTCCATATTCCAGAAGTCGGTTACAGCACCACGTGATGCTGAAGAAACGATGTGGGCATATTTACCCAGAACCCCACGGCTATACAGTGGTGGCAAGGTTGTTTCAGCTTTCCGTTTCGCCAACTCTTCGTCTGAAACGTGCATGGTGATTTCTTTGGTATCTTGGTCAACCGTTACCAAATCCCCTGTGTGGAGGTAGGCGATCGGGCCACCAACCTGAGCTTCAGGCGCAATGTGACCAACAACGAGACCATACGTACCACCAGAGAAGCGTCCGTCTGTCAAGAGGGCTACCTTGTCTCCTTGGCCTTTCCCAACAATCATGGATGACAAGGATAGCATTTCCGGCATACCAGGACCACCCTTAGGACCTACGAAACGAACAACGACAACGTCGCCATCCACAATTTCATCCGAAAGAACGGCTTCAATGGCAGCTTCTTCGGAGTCAAAGACCTTAGCAGGGCCCGTGATGTTGCGGACCTTCACACCTGATACTTTGGCAACTGCTCCTTCAGGAGCCAAGTTCCCTTTCAAGATGATCAATGGACCATCCGCACGTTTCGGATTTTCAAGTGGCATGATGACTTTTTGACCCGGTGTCAAATCAGCGAAGGCTTCCAAGTTCTCAGCAACAGTCTTACCAGTACAAGTGATGCGATCCCCATGAAGGAAACCATTCTTAAGAAGGTATTTCATGACGGCTGGCACACCACCAACATTATAAAGGTCTTGGAAGACATATTTCCCTGAAGGTTTCAAGTCCGCCAAGTGAGGCACACGCTCTTGGAAATCGTTGAAGTCTTCAAGCGTCAAGTCAACGTTAGCTGCGTGAGCGATCGCGAGTAAGTGAAGGGTGGCATTGGTGGAACCACCCAGCGCCATGGTCACGGTAATCGCATCTTCAAAAGCTTCACGGGTCAAGATATCAGATGGCTTCAGTCCCATTTCCAGCATCTTGACAACCGCACGACCTGCTTCTTCGATATCAGCCTTTTTATCAGCTGATTCAGCAGGGTGAGAAGAGGAACCGGGCAAGCTTAGCCCAAGGACCTCAATCGCTGTCGCCATGGTATTGGCCGTATACATCCCACCACAGCCACCAGGGCCAGGGCAGGCGTTACATTCAAGATCTTTCACTTCTTCAGCTGTCATATCGCCGTGATTCCACTTCCCGATCCCTTCGAAAACAGAAACCAAGTCGATATCCTTGCCATTCAGATTACCCGGTGCAATGGTACCACCATAGGCAAAAATCGCAGGGATATCCATATTGGCAATGGCAATCATGGAACCAGGCATGTTCTTATCACAGCCTCCGATAGCTACAAAGGCATCCACGTTGTGACCCCCCATAGCCGCTTCGATAGAGTCCGCGATGATATCACGTGACGTTAGGGAGAAGCGCATACCAGGAGTCCCCATAGCAATCCCATCCGCAACCGTAATGGTGCCAAATTGGACCGGCCAAGCTCCCGCATCTTTCACACCTTCTTTGGCCAATTTTCCAAAATCGTGAAGGTGGATGTTACAAGGGGTATTTTCCGCCCATGTCGAAATCACTCCGACAATCGGTTTCTCAAAGCTTTCATCGGTCATTCCCGTCGCGCGAAGCATGGCACGGTTGGGAGATTTTACCATGCTACCGTAGACACTACTACGATGGCGTTTGTCTAATTCTGTCATCTAATTCCCTCTCATCGTATTTTTTATTATTATAGCACAATTCAAGCTTCAACGATAGAAGAAAATTCTTGAATTTTCAGACAATTCAGCTTGCTCGGTTTCTTGCTAAAATAATTTACAGTTATATCTTGACTTTTGTAAGCAAAGTGATATCATTTAGATATCACAAAGAAAGAAGGGTTCGTCCCATGGAAGAAAAAATTTTAACCCAAAAGAAAAACGGCTTAGCTGCCCTTATAGGCTTGCTAGTTGGGGATCTCGTCTTAGTTTTAGCATTTATTAGTGCGATTGCTAGTCTACCAGAAGGTTTTCCACTTGCGATTGCAGTTATTACCTGTATTTTTATCTTTATTGCTAGTCTGGTGTGCTATGCGGGAATCAAAATTATTAAACCGCAAGAGGCCTTGGTTTTGACCTTGTTTGGGAATTATATTGGAACCATTCGAGAAGCGGGTATTTACTTTGTCAATCCCTTCTGTGTCGCTGTCAATCCTGCCAATAACACCCGCTTGGGCCAAAGTGGTGATGTCACCACCAAGTCACCCATGTCTGTCAGTAAAACAGCAGAAGGTAACAATATTTCTATCGAGACAGGTAAAAAGAATATTTCCTTAAAAGTGATGACCTTGAATAACTCTCGTCAGAAGATTAATGACTGTTTGGGAAATCCTGTAGAAATCGGTATTGCCGTCACTTGGCGTGTAGTGGATACGGCTAAAGCAGTCTTCAATGTGGATAACTACAAAGAATATCTCTCATTGCAGTGTGATAGTGCTCTTCGTAATATTGTCCGCATCTATCCTTATGATGTAGCTCCTAATGTCGATACGACAGGAGACGGCCAGGCAGATGAGGGTAGCCTAAGAGGCTCCAGTGAAATTGTGGCCAGTCGTATTCGAGAAGAGATTCAAGCACGTGTAAAAGATGCTGGACTCGAAATTCTAGAAGCTCGTATTACCTACTTGGCCTATGCTCCAGAAATCGCAGCTGTCATGCTTCAACGCCAACAAGCTTCTGCCATTATCGATGCGCGGAAGATGATTGTCGACGGAGCAGTTGGGATGGTTGAAATGGCCCTTGAACGCCTGAGCGAAGGAGAGATTGTAGAGCTAGACGAAGAACGGAAGGCTGCCATGGTTTCGAACCTTCTTGTCGTTCTCTGTGGCAATCATGATGCACAACCAATTGTTAATACGGGAAGTCTCTATTAAGAATGGCTGACCAAAAGAAAAAACAGATTCCACTTAGATTGTCAGCCAAGTTATATGCTGCTATCGCATCATGGGCAGAAGATGACTTTCGATCGGTCAATGGGCAGATCGAGTACCTGCTGACAGAATGTGTCAAACAACGAAAAAAGGATGGCAAATACGTTTCGGAAACGATTGATGAGCCATTTGAAATAGACCTTTAAGGAGAACTCCTGTTCCATTTGATGGGGCGGGAGATTTTTTTAACAATTTTTTGTCAAGTAACTTTACTTTACAAAAAAGTTTTGTTATACTGTTAAAGTTGATGAAAATCAAACCTAATTGAATTTATATCTTAAAAGGAGAAAAACGAAATGGCAGTACCTGCACGTCGCACATCAAAAGCGAAGAAAAACAAACGTCGTACGCACTACAAAGTAACAGCTCCATCTGTAAACTTTGACGAAGCAACTGGAGATTACTCACGTTCACACCGTGTATCACTTAAAGGATACTACAAAGGACGTAAGATCGCTAAAGCTGCATCAGCTGAATAATAGAAGGGAGATACCATGCGCGTAAATATTACACTTGAACACAAAGAATCTGGTGAACGCTTGTACCTTACTTCTAAAAACAAACGTAACACTCCAGACCGTCTTCAATTGAAGAAATACTCACCAAAACTTCGCAAACACGTTGTGTTTACAGAGGTTAAATAATTGAGTTTAAAAAGCCTTTGAAATCAACGTTTCAAAGGCTTTTTTCTTTTTGCTAAATGCAGTATATTGCACTGTATTCCAATTCAATCACTACCTTTTTTGGACAAATTTCAATGACTATACTAGCTACTTTATGGAAAGGACATGAAAAATTATGACTTTCCGAAAATAAATCTTTCCCTGAAAATTTGGAATTTGAAACGATGAATATGCAAAAACAACCGGAAAAGAATCAGTTACCAACTAGTTTTTCTCTGGTTGTTTTTTATACTAACGATTTTTCCGGCTTAATTGATAAGAGTACATCATAGGGATAAACACAATGGCGAGGATGACCAGCACCAGTACATAAGAAAGCGCGAATTGAAGGCCTGCTTCAAGTAGGAGGATCAAACCTCCGAGGACCCACAACTTCCCTGCCAAGCGATGGGTTTTGTGCCAGTTATCTTCACTCTGTAAGGTCCAAGGCAGACGGATTCCAACCGTGTGATTCACTTTTAGCTTAGGCATGTAATTGCCCATGATTACAAAGATGAGACCCAGCAGAACCGAAACAAAAACTGATGGATTGGTAGTAGATCCTAGCGCCTTGCTATAGATGAGATAGGAGGTACTTAAGGAAACGATTGGGGTCAACCAGTAAATCGCTCTGATCATTTTTTCATTCATAGCGCTATTCTTAGAATCGCGACCGATCATAAAGATCATAAACAGATGCACCATGAGATCGAAAATAGGAAGACCAAACACAACCAGGGGTTTCGATTGGAAGTTATTGGCCTGGCCAGCAAAATTGAAGTGAATCGGGATTTGGTTAGGCAATTGCGACCAAATCATCAGCCCCCAAAGCATGGGGAAAAGGATCACCATAGAAGTCAATAGCAATAGTTTTTTATTCGTTTTCATCAGTAGAGTCTCCTTTCAAATCAACGAGCCAGACCATTAAATCCTCCAAGACAGAAGTATTGAGTTCATAGTAGATAAAATTCTTCTCTTTTTCCTCTCGAATTAAATCTGCCTGCTTGAGGAGGCTTAAATGATGGGAAATGGTCGCTCCTGCTACATCAAAGTGGCCAGCGATATCTCCCGCAGATAATTTTCCTGCCTTTAGCAGTTCTAAGATACTTCTTCTTATCGGATTCGATAAAGCTTTAAATGTTTGCGCAAAATTCATTCTCTATCTCCTCTAATCTATTTAGAAATCTTTCTAAATAGATTCTAGTACTTTTGGATGGGTTTGTCAACTCTATTTAGAAAAAATTCTAAATAGAGTCTGTTGTAAAAAAATATCAGACCTAAGACCGATTCTTATAAACAGCGCCTTTTCTTAAGTTTTCTTTAAGAAATCATCCTTATAATAAAACCATCAAATGAAGACCTCCTAACTTTGTTTGATAGAAAATCCTA
>NZ_KV811505.1:44678-71662 GCF_001813105.1 Streptococcus sp. HMSC072C09
CCCTATAAGAGCCACCAAAACCGGTGGCTTTTTTCTACGTACCTTAGTGAGTCAAGTCCAGTAGGGGCGTAGACGAACTTAGGTACGTTGACGCAGTTCGAACGACAGTGAGAACTACGATCCTTAATACGTTAGTGAACTTGAGTACATGGATGCCGTGCGGAACTACTTTTTACAGGACAACAAAATAATCTCCACGAGAGCTCTGATTTTCGATCATGACTCTTGGGAGGTTTTTTCATCTTTTATCTTTTTGACATCACATATCTTTGTGGATGCGATAAGTATTGTAAGCAGTGACTACATTAGCAACGGCACTGACCCTTGAGCTACGTGCGATATCGGCTTGTAGGGCATTGGCCTCCTCTTGCAGATTCACTTGCGTTTCTTGGAATTGTTGCATTTCAAGCAGATTGTAGGCTTCAGGCAAGGTAGAGGCACGGCCTTCTGCGATTAAGTTATATAGTCGGAAGAGGTCGTGGTAATTATAAAATTTTTGTGGGAAACCTTGCATCCCTTGTTGGTAGGCTGGTTGGCTGATTTCCTGGTTATAAAGGGCCTGGGCATTGGCAAGAGCCTGCTTGGCTGGGGCTACAAATACAAAATATTTGATCGCAATCAACCCACCCATCAATCCGAGCATCAGTAGAAAACCGTGCATCAGGTGACTTTGTTCTAAGAGAAAAATCGTAAAGGCAAAAAGAAGATTGAGGGCCAGTGTGACCGTGATTGGCCCATTGAGTCTCTTCGCTGCTTTATTTAATCGGTTTTGTTGGCGCTGAACTTCATCCCAAGCAACTGCTGCAGGGGCTGTTAGCACGCGCTTTTCATCTAATAGCTGTAAAATTTCTTGTGTCGTCATTATAAAACTCCTTTTGTTATAAGCGTATCTTCTAGAATTGACCTTATTTTATCAAAAATCCTTCCCTAAAAAAGGGCCATGTAAACTATAGTTTCATTTTTCTTAAAAATCGAAGAATTTCTAGTTTTTTTGTCAAAAATTAAACTCTGAGTTTAATTACATCCCTTTTTGAGGTATACTAATAGTATGATAATTGAAAGGAAGCCCCCCTATGTCCTCATCTTCGCCATTTGGTCCAACATTTCGTAAGATTCGTGAAGCACGTGGTCTTTCTCTAAAAGAAGTCGCTGCAGATATTGTTTCTCCTCAGTTCCTTAGCCAATTTGAGCGTTCTCAAAAAGGAGTAACCATTGAGACCTTCTCTCGCCTCTTGCTGTCTATGGGGGTGGATTGGGACACCTTTTTGTCCCATTATCCTGGCTTAACCATTCAAAATTTTAGCCCCATTTTGATGAAGCACATCAATCAAGAAAACATGGATTTTCTGTCCATTATTGAGCGCTTAAAGCACGAAAAATCACCTGTTGCAGAGGAGAACAAAGAGCTCTGGCAACTCTATTTGCGCTCGCTTGAAATCAATGTCAATAACGCGATGGGAAAAGAAATCCACCTGGAAGACGCACCTGTGTCGATTCAACGAATCGCTCAAGAAGTGCCGTTTGCCTATCAAAATGAAATTGAGCAAGACTTCACCATTGCCCTTTTATCTGTCTTGCCCTATGAAGTCGTCGCTAAGATTCGAAAGGAATCCTTGGAACTTTTTGAAAGCAGTTATTCTGCATACTCTGCCAATGCATTGGCCTCTTTGCTGTTAAATCTGGCCAACTACCTGATAAAAAAAGAACTCTACTTAGAAGCTCTAAATTTTCTTCAATCGATTAACCAGCTTCGCAAGCGCAAACCGATTTTAAACACCAGTATTTCCATGCAGTTAGAATTTATGCAGGTCTATGCCCTCCTTGGCTTAAATGACAAGGAAGGGGTTTATCGTGCCAAGCAGGTCCTAAAAGCCTTGGAAGGTTTGATTGCACTCGAAAATTTCGGAAGCCCGCTTGTTCAAATCAAGACAAAATTCATGTTGCGAGTCAACGAACTTAACAAAACCGGTATTGATTTCTTCAGCGAATAAAGACGTCTCAGACTTCAGACTGATTCTTTCAATCAGCTCCTTTTCTTAAGATTTCTTTAAGCAAACCGCCTTATAATAAAACCATCAAATAAAGACCTCCTAACTTTGTTTGATAGAAAATCCTAAACTTTTTCATAATAATCTCCCTATAAGAGCCACCAAAACCGGTGGCTTTTTCTACGTACCTTAACAAACGTTAGTGAGCTTAGGTACGTTGATGCAGTTCGAGCGACAGCGAGAACTACGTTCCTTCTCCTTCATTTGTACAAATACTCCAATTTATGCTCGATCTATGTTATAATGAAGAGAATTTTTGTCTGAGGAGGATTTATGAAAAAAACACATTCTACGCTATTCATCCCGGGCATCATTATGCTTGGGATTGTTTTACGAACACCATTTACTACGCTTCCGACGGTCTTGTCTGACATCGCTGCTGGTTTGGGGGTAGATGTGAGCTCTCTGGGACTATTGACTAGCTTGCCACTGCTCACCTTTGCCATTTTCTCACCTTTTGCGATTCAATTTGCTAAAAAGTTGGGGATTGAGCGCCTCTTTTTCCTAGTTTTGATCGCGATTACGATCGGATCTGCCATTCGGATTATCAACCTCCCCTTCCTCTATCTGGGAACCATCTTGATTGGAGCTGGCATCGCCTTTCTCAATGTGCTACTTCCAAGCCTGATTCAAGCGAACAGACCCCGCCAACTAGGCATTCTGACCACTTTGTACATCACTTCTATGGGGATGTCCACAGCGATCGCCTCTTCTGTTGCCGTTCCGATCACCAAAGCCACTTCTTGGCAAGGTTTGGTCAACATCTTGACAGCCTTGTGTGCTCTTGCTTTGGTCATCTGGATTCCTAACCTTCGCTACAACCACCATCTAAAAAAGACGGCTACTACGGAATCTAGTAGCAAGTGGTATACCAATAAATATGTCTGGGCTATCATGATTTTTGGAGGCTTGCAGTCACTGCTTTTCTACACAAGTATGACCTGGCTTCCGACCATGGCTGTTCAAGCTGGCCTTTCAAAGGTTGAATCTGGACTACTGGCCTCCGTGTTTACCCTGATCAGTCTCCCATTCTCCTTGACGATCCCAAGTTTAACGACACGGTTATCCGATCGCAATCGACGATTGATGCTTACGATTGTTGTCGGAGCAGGGATTCTGGGAGTAGCCATGCTCTTAATCCTGACCAGCAACTTCTTCTATTGGCTCGTCATCAATGCCCTGATAGGAAGTTCCGTTAGTTCGCTCTTTCCTTACCTCATGGTCGCTTTCTCCATGAAATCTAGTACACCTGAAAAAACAGCTCAACTTTCTGGTCTTGCCCAAACAGGAGGCTACGTCTTTGCTGCTTTTGGCCCCATTCTCTTCGGCTACAGCAAATCCCTCTTCCACTCTTGGACACCAGCTATCCTCATGCTACTGATCTTAACCATCATCATGGCGATTGCCCTTTATCATGTGGAAAAAGTCGATCATATTTTATAACCATTGTCCGGCTGAAAGATTCGTCTTCCGGCCTTTTTTGTGCATACAAAAAAGAACTAGGCACTTGTCCTAGTTCGAAGTTTTATTATCCGTTAAATGAGATATGTACGTGGTCGTTGTGGTTTGCTGTATCTCCACCACGGTCCGGCATTTGGTTCCATGTATTAGCTGGTCCGTAAATGTTATTTACTGGCATGTAGAATTGTTGTTTCCAGATAATATATGAGATACCTGCACGGTCCATGTTATCAATCGCATACTGTGCAACTTGATCTCCAAGCTCTGAATTTGTTGGAACCATCACGTCCACTGCAAGTCCTTTACCATGGTCTTCTGGATCCCCTTCACGGTAACCACCGATGTTTGTGATACCGAATTTCGCTGCAATTTCTTGACGGAAAGCTTCCGCTTGCGGTTGAAGATTTGGATCAGTTGGAATAGCATTACCAGTTGTTGGAGTTGATGCTACTGGTTGCACTTCAGGTGCTGCAGCAGTTTCTACTGCTGGTTGTGCTGCTGGAGCTTCAGGAGCAGAAGCTGGTGTTTCAGCAGGAGCTTCCGCTACTGGAGCAGATTGGGGAGCAGCTGGCGCTACTTCTTGATTTTGTACTTCAACATTGACAGCTGGAGCACCGTAGTTTGGTGTTTCTGGAACAGCTGGTTGTGCTGGTGTTTCTGCTGCTGGTACTTCAACTACAGGAGCTTCCGCTGGGGCTTCTTGAGTTTCCGCTGCTGGAGCAACTGGAACAGCTTTGTTATCTTCGTTTACTGGTTTAGACAAATCGTTGACAGCGACTGTTTGGTCATCAACTGTCACTTGGTTTGTTGTCAAGTCAGCACTTGCAACGGTTGCATCTGTCGCACCTGCTTGAGGAGTTTGGATTTCAACTGAAGTTACTTCTTTTTGATCATTTACTGTTGTTTTCAAAACAGTACCTGGGTAGATCAAATCCATGTTGCTGATGTTGTTCAAGTTTGCCAACACATGTACGTCGATTCCAAGCGCTTCTGCGATCGAACTCAATGTATCACCATATTTGATGGTATAAGTTTGTTGGTTTTCACCGCTTTGTTGGATATCATGTTTGATTTCATCTACTGAGCGAGCTACCCAATCTTCAAGTGTTTCTGCAGTGGCTTTTGTAAATGGAATCACTGCAAGAGCTACTGTTGAAGCGATCAAGGCTTTCGTATTAACTTTTAATTTCATCTTTTATCCTCTTTTTTCTTTGTTTTTTTGTTCAAGATTTTCTTGGACAAATTAACTACCATACTATCTTATCACAATTTAAAAATAATAAAAGGCCTTTTTGGCTATTTAACAAAACTGTATTTTTCTTGTAACATTTCGTCTTTCTTGTCACATTGTTACAAACTAGTAACATAAAATTAGGGTCCTGGAAGAAGAGTTCGAGGGCGCAAAAAAAGCCTCATCAAGGAGCGGTTCCTCGATGAGGTTCTTGTCTTTTTTAAGTAATTGAGGCCGGCTGAAAAGCTGGGTGAAAAACGCAAACTGTAATAGTACTAACTTCAAAGGCACAGTAGCTGATTGGATTTTTCTCTCGCTTTAAGAGCTCGGAAAAATCCTAATCAGCCTTGTGGGGGCAGGACAACGAAGCATTCTATACAACAGTGCTTCTGTCCTGCTCCCTATTTTCACTTTGCATTTTACGGGCTTTGTATCTTATAACTGAACACGCCTACAACTCTTTGGAAAAAGATAAATCCAACTAGAAGCGGACGCTTCGTCGTTGGATTTCCTATTTTCCTTTGAGTTGCTTAACGGCTTTGTATCTTATTTTACCTTCATGATTCTGACGAGGTTGGCGCGTTCGGCTTCTTCGAGTTTCATTTCGATATAATAGATAGTTTCTTTGAGATCTGGGATGGTCGCATACTCAAGTCCATTCACTCGACGGCGGGTTTTCTCGATTTCATCTGCCATAAGTTGGCAGCTTTTTTCGATTTCCGCTAACTTGAGCAAATCTGGGAGTAGATCCCCCATTTCTTGGATGGTGCTATCCATTTGACTGTTGGAGGCGAGGTAGCTATAAACCACGTCCCCTTCATCATCTCCGTATGGATTATCGATACGGGCATGGAGCTTGGGCACGCGCACACTCATGACATTTTCTTCCTCGATATGGAGCATCACTTCTCGAGTGGGAACGGCAAAGATTTCTTCTACCATAAGGTCACTCTCTAAGGACTTGGCCATCACGAAATCTTGCATATTGCCCACCAGCGCTGCCTCCACCTTTTGGCGCAGACGATTATTCTCACGCACAGCTTCAATAAAGCGGCGCATGAGTTCATCCCGCTTATCCTTGAGCAACTTGTGCCCCCGGGTTGCTGTCTTGAGGCGCTCTTTGAGAATATTGAGCTCCATCCGAGTTGGTTTTACATTTAATCGTGCCATAGGTTAATCCTCTTTGTTTGGCAGATACTTGTCAATCATCTCATCCTTGATCCGTTTAAGCTCTGTTCGTGGAAGGATGGATAAGAGTTCCCAACCGAGATCCAAACTTTCCTCAATCGTCCGATTGGTGGTAAAACCTTGATTGATGTATTCTTGCTCAAAGCGGTCCGTAAATTTAACATAGAGCTTGTCGGTATCTGACAAGGCAGACTCCCCAAGTACTACAGCCAGTTCTTTGGCTTGTTTTCCTTGGGCATAGGCCGCAAAGAGCTGGTTCATGGTCGCCGCATGGTCTTCCCGTGTCTTACCTTCACCAGAACCCTTGTCCTTCAAACGAGAAAGGGATGGAAGAACATTGATCGGTGGGCGGTAACCACTATTGTAGAGATCGCGGGACAAGATAATTTGTCCTTCCGTGATGTAGCCTGTCAAGTCAGGGATGGGGTGGGTGATGTCATCCTCCGGCATGGAGAGGATTGGAATCTGAGTCACAGATCCTTTCTTTCCAACCAAGCGTCCTGCACGTTCGTAGAGGGTTGAGAGGTTGGTATAAAGGTACCCTGGATAGCCCCGACGTCCTGGAACTTCCCGGCGGGCAGCAGATACTTCCCGAAGGGCTTCACAGTAGTTGGTCATGTCGGTCATGATGACCAAGACGTGCATGTCTTTTTCATAGGCCAAATATTCTGCCGCGGTCAAGGCGATCCGAGGGGTCGCAATCCGCTCGATAGCTGGGTCATTGGCTAGGTTGATGAAGAGGACAGAGCGATCAATAGCCCCTGTCTCCCGCAGGTCGTTCATAAAGAACTCGGCTTCTTCAAAGGTAATCCCCATAGCCGCAAAGACCACGGCGAAGTTTTCTTCCGAATTAAGAACCGTCGCTTGACGAGCAATCTGAGCCGCCAACTCCTTGTGAGGAAGACCAGAACCTGAGAATACTGGGAGTTTTTGGCCCCGAACCAAGGTATTCAAATGGTCAATGGCTGAGATTCCTGTCTGGATAAATTCATCCGGATAGTCCCGCGAAACAGGGTTAATAGCTTGTCCATCAATGTCCAAGTACTTCTCTGGGATAATCTCTGGACCGCCATCGATGGGTTTGCCCATTCCGTTAAAGATGCGTCCGACCATGTCTTCAGACACAGGAAGTTCTAGGGGACGTCCGGTAAAGCGGACCTTGGCTTTTTCCAAGTTGATCCCGCTAGATCCTTCAAAGAGCTGGACCATGGCCTTATCTTCTTGGACTTCGAGGACTTGTCCCTGACGGGTCGTTCCATCATGAAGCTTGATTTCTACTAGTTCATTGTAGTGAACCCCTTCAACCTGATCGACAATCATCAAGGGGCCAACAACTTCGCTGACAGTACGGTATTCTTTAATCACGCTCATTGTCTACTCCTCCTTTTGCGACGATTTGGTGTAGGGTTTCTACGATTTCTTCTTTCAAAGCTTGAATGGTTGCCAACTGGTCCTCATGGATGAACTTGCTCCGGGCAATGCGGTCTCGAAGAGCCACGGTTCCTTCCATGATTTCTGTGAAGTAAGCCCCTAATTCCAACGCTTTTTGACTTTCTTGGTCAAAGGTTAAAATGTTGGTCAACAAGGCCACCTGCTTGCTGAAAGAGGTATAGGTATCGACCTCATCAAAGGCATTTTGTTGCAGGTAGTCTTCACGGATCATCTTAGCCGCATTCATGGTCAAGCGGTCTTTTTCAGACAAGGAATCTAGACCAACCAAGCGGACGATTTCTTGCAATTCACTTTCCTTTTGAAGCAAATTCATAGCGCGGGTCACTTTTTCAGACCAGCTGATTTGTTCATGTAGATCGATATAGCGACCGACTTCATCTTGGTAAAGTGAATAAGAACTCAACCAGTTGATGGCCGGGAAGTGACGACGTTGGGCCAATTGAGCATCTAAACCCCAGAAGACCTTAACAATTCGCAAGGTATTTTGCGTTACCGGCTCTGAAATGTCTCCACCCGGAGGGGAAACGGCACCGATGGCGGTAATCGAGCCTTCACGCGCAGTGGTTCCGAGTGTCTTGACCCGACCTGCACGCTCGTAGTATTCGGCAATCCGGCTACCAAGATAGGCTGGGTAACCTTCATCCCCTGGCATTTCTTCTAGACGACCAGACATTTCACGGAGAGCTTCTGCCCAACGAGAAGTAGAGTCCGCCATGATGGCAACGGAATAGCCCATATCACGGAAGTATTCGGCAATAGTAATCCCTGTGTAGATGGAAGCTTCCCGCGCAGCCACTGGCATGTTCGAAGTGTTGGCGATCAGAACGGTCCGTTGCATAATGGATTGACCAGTCGTTGGATCGATCAATTCTGGAAATTCATTCAGAACGTCCGTCATTTCATTTCCGCGTTCCCCACAACCAACGTAAATTACGATGTCTACATTGGCAAACTTAGCCACCTGGTGTTGCACAACTGTCTTTCCAGCTCCGAAAGGACCAGGAACAGCTGCAGCTCCACCCTTAGTCACAGGGAAGAAGGTATCGATGACCCGTTGACCGGTGACCAAAGGCTCTACTGGAATCAGTTTTTGTGCAAAGGGACGGCCTCGACGAACCGGCCATTTTTGCATCAGGGTTCCAGTAAAGAGGCTACCATCTGCCTGCTCAATCTCATAGACCGGCTCTTCCACTGTGTAAGAACCTGCTGCGATCTTGGTCACACGTCCACTGACACCAAAGGGTACCATGATGCGGTGTTCCACCATATTGGTCTCTTGAACGGTACCGACGATGTCTCCTGCAACCACCTCTGTCCCTTCAGTCACGCTTGGTTCGAAGGCCCATTTGGTGTCCCGATCTAGATTTGGAACTTGCACCCCACGAACCAAAAAGTCACTGGCAGTCACTTCTTGGAAGCGTTCCAAGGGGCGTTGGATCCCGTCAAACATCTGAGAGATCAAGCCTGGTCCCAATTCAACAGAAAGGGGGGCTCCAGTTGTTACCACTGGTTCTCCTGGACCGACTCCAGACGTTTCTTCATATACTTGGATAGAGGCTTCGTCCCGCCGCATCTCAATAATTTCGCCAATCAAACCAAGATCGCCGACCCGGCAAATGTCTTGGATATTGGCCTCCTGCATCCCTGATGCAACCACCAAGGGACCGGAAACTTTGATAATTTTTCCTTGAGTCATGTATTCCTCCTGGGAATCCTTTGTTTCTTTGTTTTACTTTTGTGCTATCTCTCTTAGAGCTTGCTTTTGTTGGCCATTGGCATCGAAATTGCTTGGATCCAACCAAGCTTCGAAGCGCTGTTTGATAGCTGGCCATTCTTGGTCAATGATAGACAACCAGTCTGTATCACGGGTACGACCTTTATAAACAACAGCCTGACGGAAACAGCCTTCATAGGTGAACCCTAAGCGCTCAGCTGCTTTGCGAGATGCTTGGTTTAAGGCATCGCATTTCCACTCATAGCGGCGGTATCCTAAATCTTCAAACACGTAGCGCGCTAAGAGATACTGGGCTTCTGTAGCCATGCGTGTCTTTTGGAGCGCTGGTGAGTAGGTCACTGCTCCGACTTCGATCACCCGATTGGCTTGATCGATCCGCATGAGAGAGAAAGTCCCCAAAGCCTTGCCTGAATCTTTGTCTACAATCGCATAGTAAAAGCGACCTTGGGCTGTCATGAGATCATCTAATAAGTGGTCCCACTCCTCTTCATTGCGGGCAGGGCCTTTGAACAGAAAGGTCCACATAGCTGCTGGAGAGTCCGGCCCGTAGACCTGATAAAGATCTGCTCCATGTTTTTCTTTTGAGAGGCGCTCGATCACGGTATAGCGACCTTCGATCCGCTCAATAGCTGGCAGACGCCCCGGTGTAAAATCCGGCAGTGCATCGCCAATCGCTTGGCCAAATTCATTTGTTCTCATAAAATATCCTGTCCTACTGCTTTTTCGACATTATCACGAATCCGCTGTTGGCCCAGTCCCGTAGTTCCTCTATGGGTCGGGATAAGGATCAGAGCCGGAGTCAGCTGCTGGTCGTAAAAAGCCACTGTATCTGGAATAGCCTGAGCAATATCCTCTGTCAGGTAGATAATCCCGAAGTTTTCCCGACTGAGTTTTCGCAGGGTATTGATCGCTTCTTGTGGCTCTGTGACCGGATAGGTTTGAAAGCCAATCAGGCGAAAAGGAAGGATGGCGTCCCGATTGCCCACAACTGCGATCTTATAGGTCTGTTTGTCCATAAATCGGTCTCATCCTTTCTTTGATGTCTGCTAGCGGAAAACCATTGTCCAAACCAGAGAGGACCAAACGAAGGTTGGTCACCTCTAACTCTTTCCCGTAAAGATAACGAACAAGAGGGAGTGGTCCATCGACTTCAAAACGGCCAGCGTCTAGAAGACTGAATTTCACCAAGCTTTCTAAATACTCCAACTCTACGGTCTTTAGTTGACCGGTGCGCATCTTTTCTTCATAAGTCTCTAAGGCGAGATCGTACTCCAGCGGATTGACTTGATAAAACCAGGTCAACCACTGACCGGATTCTAGCAGGTCGATCACCTGATGGGCACTGAGGCTCCCTTCATCTGAAAGTAATTGGTGCATAAAGCTATGCGGTTTTTGCTGATCCAAGGCCCGCTTAACTGTAATCGCATTGTAAAAGTCAATGGTCACGTCCACCAACTGCTTCAGAATCGGATGATCTAGGCTGTCCCCTAAGTATCTCAGGTGTTTAAAATAAGCTAAGTCCATCCCGATTTCGAGAACCCGCAAGTCCTGATAATCTTGGAATTCTTGCCAGGTTGCAGCCACTTCTTCCGCCATAAAGGCTGGGCAATGCTCCGCAGAAAAGGTCGCTACCAAATGCTCGAGCACATCGAGAGAATAAGGACCGATAGGGATCAATAAGTGCCCCAACTTGCGCTCTGTCGCCTTGTGTTTTAGATAAACCTTGAGATTATGATAGGTGTACTTCAAGGTAAAAAGGCTAACCAGGTCTGACTGAGGGCTTACCTCAAAAGCCCATTGGTATTCTGCCAACAAGGCTGCCATCAGACGGGCTTCAAGGACTGATAAATCCTTGATCTCGTGGCTATCTAAAGCATAAGGTGTCCCTTGTAGCAAGCCTTCTCGGCTCTCGCTTGAGGGACTTGCAAGCAACTGCTCAAACTGACTGGGACTGACAAAACTAGCCTCACGTACGCTGATTCCTGTATTGACTTGAGAATAGGTCCGTTCGCTCATTGCAACCTCCTAGTTCTCTTCATCTGTGAAAATGCTGGCTGCCATCTGGTAGCTTTCTTGCTCCCAAATGGAATCCACCAAATCAAAGTAGAGATAGTTGTCATCAATCTTCCCAACCGACAGGACAAAGCCTGCTTGAGCTGGGATCGTTGCATCTGCAACTGTCACATTCTGATGCGTCTGCTTCAATCTCTCAAGAGCTGCTGAATCAAATTTAGCAGCGCTCACCGCCCCAAAGGTCAGGGTCACAACTTGTCCCTGATAGCGCTCTAAGACCGCATCTACAAACTGCATTTCCTTTTCAAGGGGCCAAGCCACCATCGCTTCATAAGCATCTGCAAAGAGATCCTTTAAGACTCGTTGCTTGGTGACAAGGGTGGATTGGCGTTTTTTATTTTCGATTTGTTGGGTTTCACGTTGCAATTGACGTTGAATCCGCTTGAGCTGCTCGGAGCGTTGATTAAGTTTGTCTTGGATCAAACGCTCTTCTTGCGCAGTCTCTTCTTTTAGGATGGTTTCCTTGGCCTCTTCTAAGAGTTTACGCCCTTTTTCGTGGGCTTGGGCCAAGATCGAATCCTTTAATTGGGTTTGTTCATCCATATCGTTTTTTCTCCTATTGCATGCGTCTTGTGTTTTTCGCCTCGTAAGGCGAATCCATCAAAGCTAGCTCTTAGCCGACGCGTAGGGTCAATAGGAAGGACACAACGAAGGCCAAGATGGCGTAAGTTTCAACCATGGCCGCAAGGATAACCCCTTTCATCATGTCTTCAGGGCGTTTGGCTAAGATTTGCATCCCTGCTGTCGCAACATTTCCTTGGTGTTTTGCTGAGAAATAACCAACGATCGCAACTGGAAGAGCTGTAAAGAAGTAAGCAACCCCTGTTTCAAGTGGCATATCTGGCTTAATTTGCAACCAGATCAAGATCCCGATAACGAAACCGTACAAACCTTGTGTACCTGGCAACAATTGCAAAATCAAGGCTTGGGCAAATTTTTCAGGTTGTTCTTTCAAGAGCGCTGCTGCTGCTTGACCCGTTTTACCAACCCCAAGGGCAGATCCCATTCCACTAAGTGCAACGGCGATCGCCACACCAAATGCTGCAAAGAAGGCGCCCCCATGGGCTGAAAAATATGATGCTAAAGATTCCATGAATATACTCCTATTTA
This sequence comes from Streptococcus sp. HMSC072C09, assembly GCF_001813105.1. Lineage (NCBI taxonomy): Bacteria > Bacillati > Bacillota > Bacilli > Lactobacillales > Streptococcaceae > Streptococcus > Streptococcus sp. HMSC072C09. The sequence continues at coordinate 56,977 of NZ_KV811505.1, forward strand.
TTAAAGATAATACTTATTTTTTTGTTTTAATATAGCGTTCAGAAGGTTTGAGAGGCCGAAATGGCTTGCCTCCTCCTTCGTAGAACTTACCGAAGAACTCCACAAAGATTAAACGGGCTCCATGCACATAACCTGACAAGAAGGACAGGAACATATTAATGGCATGTAGGACGATAAAGAGCACAAGCCCTACCGTAAACCGTCCAAGCGGTGGGAAAAGATTGACAATCAGGTTAAAGGCTGAACCGATACTAGCTCCAGACAAGCCCAGGGCCATCAAACGGGTGAAGCTGACCAAGTCTCCGACGTACCCACTGACATTGTAGAGGTTAAAGAGACCAGATGCTAGACCGGATAACTTCTTGGCACTGACAATGGAAACAATCAAGATCCCAATGGCGTTTAAAATAGCCAGCCACTTGCCGATCGGAACTAGAAGGCTCATCCCTGGCAAGATATTGCCTACTGCTAGAAGCATTAAACCAAGTAGGATCAAGACCCAAGCAAAGCCAGCATTATAGGCTTCGGTGTAGTCTTTGAGGCGAACATTTTTCATTCCTCCTAGGAAGAGGCCCACTAAGACGGTGATAAAACCAAAGACCACTGAGAGGATCAGGATGGTCATGGCGTTGCTGGTCGTACTGATCAGGGCAAAAGGCATCTCAAATCCAAAGAAAGAGCCATAGACCACACCCCAAAGGGCAACTGAAATTCCAAGGAGGCTGAAGAAACGAAGGTTCTTGGCTGTACTAGGCTTGAGCTTAAAGGCTTTAAGGGCAAAGCCTGTCGCTACCGTTAGCAACAGTCCATAACCGATATCTGCAACCATCATGCCAAAGAAAACAAAGTAGAAGAGAGAAACGATCGGTGTCGGATCTTTCTCGTAATACCTAGGCAGGGCGTACATCTCTGTGACTAATTCAAAGGGTTCTACCAAGGCATTATTTCGCAACTGGATCGGAACGTCATCCCAATCTTTTTCCGTCACATCGCGTGTCTCTAGTAAGACTCGAGAACCAAAACCTTCTTGCAAGAAGTCTCGCAATGAGGCCACTTGGGAGGTTTCAATCCAACCCTCTAGGGCTACCAAGCTTTGCGTACTAGCAAGAAGCGACTTAGCTTCCTCACGAGCTCCCAAACTCAGCAAGTAATCCATCTGGTACTTGAGCTGGTCCAGTTCCTTCTGGGAGTTTTGTAACTCGGCTAGGGTTGCTGCAACTACAGCTTCTTGCTCTTTGATTTCCCCTTCTAGGCGATCCAAGTAGGCGGCCGGGACCTGCTCTTCTTCATAGTCCAATTCTTTGAACCCATGGTCTTCTAAAAGCTCCTGAACAGCTACACGATCTCCCGAACGATACAAGATGACATAGCCGTGTTCGGTTTCAGACGTAAAGACTTCCTCTAACTCCAGCTCAGGATGAGCTTTTAAGGAAGAGCGAACAGCGTCTGTATCGCTATTTGGGATCGTCCCGATCAAGCCATGCACATAGTGAAAAGTAGCGAGAGCAGCTGGCGTCACTTCTAACGGTCGCCATTTTTCTAAGCGTTCGATCTCTCCCTTTGCATCCGCAATCTTCTGACGAGCCTTGTCTAACACGCGCAATTGGCGTTTCAACTTGGTCAATAGAAGATCCTCATCTCGAATCATCCCGTGGGCCTGCAAGTCATCAAAAGACAAGCTTAAGGGTTCTTCCTTCAGAGCTTGCAGGGCCTTTTTCTCAGGCATATAAGGCTCCAGAGTCTGAATCATTTTTTCAACTTGTTCTTGACGTTTTTGCAGCTCTACCAAAGCTTGACGATTGTTCTCTGTCAAGGGTTGAGACAAGGTATTTGCCTCAAAGGCAGCCTGCCATTCTTCATGCTCACTGAGGTCATAAATCTGGATTTTTGCCTCAGACTGTAACGCTAGTAGGAGACTGTCCAAGTCATCTTTGGGTAAGATGAGGGACAGTTTTTGCATCTGACTAACGGCCATAGCTTGCTACCACCTTTTCTACAATGGCTTCAACTAACCCAGCTCGCTTATCGGTCATCGCCTGTTGTACCTTGGCATCATTGCGCGCAACCGTTTCTTCCAGATCTTTCGTTAAACGGACGAGTCTTTCCTGGGCGTTTTTTTCTGCCTCTGTGACCAATTGCTTGGTTTCCTCATCGTAATGCTGTGCCACTGTTGCAAGGCGATCGCGCGAATCCGTTCGGATTTGTTCAACTTGAGCTTCATAGCCTACGATCACGCCCTGAGCAGCTTGCTCGATCTCTTGCATCATCTCGAGTGTTGCATTCGACATCGTCACACCTCCTTATTCAACCATTGTTCTTCCAACAACAGTACAATTATCTTAAATTATACCACAATTCATATCGTTTGTTCAGGCCCAACCGGAAATTTTCAGAAAATTGTGGATAACCAACAAGCCACTACTGCCAGGATTGGAAGCGTTCTCTTCTTTTCTCCTATCCTGTTCCTAGTTTCAGTATTTCTTGATTTCTTTTACTTGAATAAAGCGGTTACCCATGTTATAATGTGTAATATATTATAGGAGCATCCTGTTATTTCATCTCGTGAGAAAGGAGGATTGCTGTGAAACAAGATCAAGATTTACGCGCCATTATCGCCAGCCATGAAGCTGAGTTAACAGATATGGAACGCGACATTGCCCAATATTTTTTATCATCCGAAGCACGACAGCACTCCCTGTCCTCTTCTCGTGTAACGGAGTTACTCCATGTCTCAAAGGCAGCTTTAACGCGTTTCTCTCAAAAATGTGGTTTTTCCGGCTATCGGGAGTTTGTCTATCATTTTAATGAGGAAACAAAGAATCAAAAACAGGTGCAAGTGCATGACGAACTCACTCTCAGCGTCTTGCAACGCTACCACCATATCAGTAACGTCACTGAAAGTCTGGTAAAAGATTCCCAATTAGATCGGGTAGCTGAACTAATCGATCAAGCGGACCGAGTCTATTTCTTCGGGATTGGTAGTTCCGGTTTAGTCGCTCGAGAAATGAAATTGCGCTTTATGCGACTAGGAGTCGTTTGTGAAGCCCTGACTGATCAAGACGGCTTTGCCTGGACGACCAGTATTCTCGATCCTTCTTGCTTAGTCATTGGTTTCTCATTGTCAGGAAGTACAAGTTCCATCACAGATAGTCTCTTAGACGCGAAGGAAAAAGGAGCTGAGACAATTCTCGTGACTGCTAACCCCGCGGCTATCCGCCAGGGTTTTACAGAAGTGTTACCAGCTGCGTCCCTTCCTAGCAGTACCTACATCGATCGTATTTCCGCCATTTTTCCCATGCTGATCGTTGTTGATTTAATCTATGCTCATTTCCTCAATAAAAATCGAGAACAAAAGGAAATTGTCTTTAATAGCTACTGGGAAAACAAAAAACTTTCTAATCAACGTTCTCGAAAATCTTAATATGGTCTCCCTATTTAAAAAGCATGAAAGATCAGGCTTTCTTCATCTTTCATGCTTTTTTTGATGAATCAAAAACAAGTCGCCAACGCGACTTGTTTTATGTTTCATGTTTTTGTCTAAAGTGATAGTAAGCCCCCAACATACCTGCGGCGTTTTGATGGTGGGCAAATTCCAAACGGATCTTATCTGCTAGGCTAGGAACCAGTTCGGCACACAGGGCTTGATAGATTTTTGGCTTGAGGATGGCTTCCTGAGCCATAATCCCCCCTCCAAGAACGATGACCTCTGGATTGACCACATAGGCGATATTGGCCAGTCCTTTTCCGAGATAGGCCACCATCCGATCAATTCCAGCCATACAGATCTTATCTCCCTCCGTTGCCTGCTTGAAGATCCGGCGACCATTCCACTGTTCCACAGGATCACCATGATGTTCTGCCACGTACTCGACCAAAGCCGTCGTTGAAGCTAGATCCTGAAAGGCACCGTCTGGCAAATGAAGATAGCCAACCTCACAGGCTGAATTGCTAAAACCATGAAAGACCTGACCATCAAGCAAGAGGCAACCGCCGATCCCCGTCCCAATTGTCAGGCAAACAGCATTGTTCGATCCTTTTGCATGGCCTGTAGTGACCTCTGCGAGACCAGCACAGTTGACATCATTTTCAATCTCGCAAGGGATCTGAAAGGTCTCTTCGATTTCCTTTTTGAATTGGGTGCCTGCATAGTTGGGAATTTGCGGGCCAGCATAAAAGATTTCTCCCTTATCAGGATCGACCATTCCGGCCGAAGAAATCGCAACCCCTGCCAAGGGATGCTTCTTCAAATAACGGGCTACGATTTCCTTTGTTGTGTTAAGAATGTGAGGTCCTCCTTTTTGGGCCTCCGTTGGCATTTCATGGGTCTCTAGGAGTTGCCCTTTTGCATCGGCTAGACCATACTTGATACTGGTCCCTCCGATATCAATTACAACATATGGATTCATCTAGACCTCCTTTGATCAAAGGAATCTGGCTTTTGTGTCCTGAATGAGTTGAGCAGCACGTTGAATCACTTCTTGATCCGCTTCTACTACTGGCGTCAAAGGGGAGCGAACAGATCCCAAGTCCAAACCTTCATTGATGCGCAAAACCGCTTTGATGACTGCATACATATTGCCATGAGCAGACGTCAAGACTCCGATAATGTCATTGATGGCAAACTGTAGGGCACGCGCAGTCTCCAAGTCTTTCTCAGCAATCAGCTGATTGAGCTTCAAGAAAAGTTCTGGCATCGCACCATAGGTGCCACCGATTCCAGCATGCGCTCCCATGAGACGGCCACCTAAGAATTGTTCATCTGGACCATTAAAGACGATATGGTCATCGCCTCCTAAAGAAGCAAAGGTTTGAATGTCCTGAACAGGCATCGAAGAATTTTTCACCCCAATCACCCGTGGGTTTTTCAACATTTCCTTGTAAAGGCTCGGTGTCAAAGCGACCCCTGCCAATTGCGGGATATTGTAGATGACAAAGTCTGTATTGGGTGCGGCTGCACTGATTTCATTCCAGTAGTGGGCCACACTGTATTCTGGCAAGCGGAAATAGATCGGTGGAATGGCCGCAATGGCATCCACTCCTAATTCTTCCGCATGTCGTGCCAATTCCACGCTATCCTTGGTGTTGTTGCAGGCTACGTGAGCAATGATGGTCAATTTCCCTTTAGCTACTGCCATCACTTCTTCTAGAATCAGCTTGCGATCGGCCACGCTCTGGTAGATACATTCGCCAGAGGATCCGTTGACATACAAGCCCTGCACACCTTTCGCGATAAAATATTCTACCAGCGCACGTACCCGCTCCGGGCTAATTTCTCCTTGGTCATCATAGCAGGCGTAAAAAGCGGGGATGACTCCTTCATATTTTTTTAAATCTGACATTTTTTCTCCTTTTGTCACTAATGAATTCATTTTATTCTTGGTACTGGGCAAAAATCTTTTCCATTAATCCAACTTGTGCAAAAGCTAAGCTTGAAAAGCCGAACAAGAAAAAGATCATAAGCCCCAATAGGAAAGCTAAAACCGAGCTTGCAAGAGCCATACATAGAAGCAAGAGAGCACTTCCCATGACAAAGAACCAAGGAAAATGCAAGCCTGTCACAATCATGGCTTTTTGCAAACACTCTTTCCAATCCAATTGGTAGCGGGCCGCAATAGGATAAGCAGCCAATAAGATCAACACAAGAAAGAGAAAGAGGCCTAAACAAATGGTTTTCAAAGCTTGGAAAGCTAGGGAAGTTTGCCCCCAAAATAAGAATAAATCAAAGAGACAAATACCTGCAACAATCAGTTCTAAACTTCCTAGTTGCAAGCCTATTTTCCAATTGTCCCGAAAAGCCTTCGCATAACTACGAATCACCGGAACACGACGCTGGTGCTTAATGGCAAATAAGGTCTGATACAAACTAATTTTCGCAATTCCAATCGTGAGAACTGGTAAACAACTTAGCACAAATAAAAGATTAACAGTTACCAAGTCGAGGACCTTCTCACTGATACGCATCACTACATTGTCCGTGTTAAAAACGGTTTTGATCAATCCTGCCCCCTTAGATGACATAGGCACTCCTTTCTAACGTGATCAATCGATCGCAATTTTAAATAGATATTTTTTCACGATATCTTTTTGCCCTGCATAGCCATTGGGCTGGTGAGGCTCCCCTGGAAAGAAAATCGCAAAATTATGATAGCCTAGATGAAGCGGATAAGACTCCTGGCAATGGACAAAACCGATGTCCGATGCTTCATCAAATGCGAGCGCCTCACCTGTCACACGAGATCCATAACTCGAAAACTCATGCCCTTCTATCAATAAATGCAAATCGGCATATCTTTTGTGGTATTCAAAGCGATCATTTTCTGCTTTGTTGAGGGTATTTTCTTGAACGACGAGAAAGACCTTATCCCCATCAATATCATATTTCCCCAATTCAAAAGAATCCTTCCGATGCTCATAGAGAAAATCAATGGTCTGATCCAGATTGGGGTGGATTCCTTTGTAAAAGGTGATGTTTTTTAAATCATCAAATATCATATTCTCATCCTTTCGATACTTTTCAGCCTAGAAAACCGATCTGCACACAACTATCGTTTGTCCAAGCAGACGACTTATCCTTTGACCGCTCCCATGGTAATCCCTTGTGTAAAGGATTTTTGGAACACGAGGAAGACCGTAACGATTGGCACTGCAGCTAGGGCTGCCCCAGCCATGATCAAGCCATAGTTGGTGGCCATTTCAGCCTGCATGGTTGCTACCCCTAAGGAAATGGTCAAGTTTTGCCGAGAGGTCAGCATTACCAATTGCATAAAGTAGTCGTTCCAGGTGTTGATAAAGGTAAAGATGGCAAGGGCTGCAAATCCCGGCTTGACAATTGGGAAGGCAACGCTCCAGAAAGTCCGCAACTCTCCACAACCATCGATCTTAGCAGATTCTAAGAGTTCTGTTGGGATGTTTTCACTAAATTGCTTCATCAAGAAGACCCCGAATGGCCATCCAACCAATGGTAGAATAACCGCTGCAAGGGTATCATGGATCCCCATAAAGTTAATAATCCGTACCAATGGAACCAAGACAACTTGTTTTGGAAGGGCCATAGCTGCGATAAAGATAGCAAAGAGAATTCGTTGCCCATAGAAGCGTTTCTTAGCCAAGACATATCCTGCCAAGGAAGAGGTCATACACACCAAAAGCATGGTTGCAAGGGAGATGAAGACACTATTCCATAACCATTGTAGGGCTGGGTTTTGTACCATCAACTGTTGGAAGTTTTCCATGGTTGGTGTCTTTGGCCACCATTGAGGTGGGATCATAATGGTATCTGGTTGAGACTTAAAGGCCCCTGTCAAAATCCAATAAAATGGGAAAATGAACAAGACTGTCAAAAGGAGCAAAATGATCGTTGAAATTACTGTAAAGGCAGTGATGGGTTTCTTTTGTGTTGGTTTCATCTGAGGCTCCTTTCTTTAGTATTCTACGTCGTTTCCGAGGATCTTGAATTGCGCAAAACTGATAATGGCAATCATCACCGCAAGGAAGACACCCATGGTGTTGGCATAACCGTATTCAGAGAGTTTAAAGGCTTTTTCATAGAGGTAGTACATAAGGGTACTCGTTGAGTAGTTAGGTCCACCGGATGTCAACAATTGGATCAAGGCGAAACATTGGAAAGAGTTAATGGTCGTAATGATCGCAATGTACAAGGTTGTTGGCAACAAGCTTGGCCATTTGATTTTCCAGAAAACTTGAAATTCTGTCGCACCATCCACACGCGCGGCTTCTACAAGTGAATTATCAATATTTCCCATAGCTGCGATGTAGAGGATGATCGGTTGACCAACTGAAGTGGTCAACAAAATAATGATGATAGCCATTAAAGCCCAGTGTTTGTCCCCCAACCAAGAAATGTTTTGGTTGATGACATGTCCAGATTTCAATACAAAGTTCAAAATCCCTGATAGTGGATCATAGATCCATTTCCATACAACCGTTACCGCTACACTCCCTGTAACAACTGGAAGGAAGAAGACGAAACGATAGAAGGAACGCGCAATCGCATTTTGATGGTAGGTCTGAGAAGCCACAAACAAGGAGAACAATACGACGATCGGAACGGATCCGATAACGATGATGACGGTATTGATCAAGGACTTGACAAAGACCTTATCCGCAAACATGCGGGAATAATTTTCTAAACCGACAAACTTAAAGGATGTCATAGAATAGTTGAAGAAACTTGTCACAAAGCCCATAATCATGGGTGCTAAGACAAAGACCGTAAAGAAGATTAAAATGGGTGCTAGGAATGCGTAGGAAACGAGCGTCTCCCTCATTCGGATTTTGTTTACCTTCACAGTAAGGCACCTCCTAGTGTTCTTTTTCTATTTTTTCCTTGATTCCTATGTGGAATGGATGGCACTGCGCCTTTCTACATATGATAATTAGGAGAGTGAAAATATGAAGGCCCCCTCTTTCAATCTACGTATGGAGATAAGAAATCGAGGGGGCCTATGCTTTCTTATTTCTATGAAAGGATCATTTGAGTTTCATAGATGATCTATTTTTTCTTGATCGTTTCGTTTGCTTTTTCAGTAAATGTCTTCAAAGCTGGTTCTGCTTTTTCATCCCCGTTTGAAACAGATTGCAACATTGGGAACCAAAGTGTACGCATTTCTGCAAAACCGTCGATTGTGTTGTAGTATGGTGAGTAGTATTTTGTCCAAGTGCTGATGGTTTCCATCCGTTTGTCATCGTACAACTTACCAAATGAACTACGAACTGGGAAAGCTCCTGTACGCACAACATCTTTTGGACCCCATTCTTTGTCGTCTGCGATGAACTGTACAAATTTCTTAGCAGCAGCAATTTTCTTTTCATCTTTATTATTGAAGACTGCAAATCCATTGACAAGGTATTCCAATTTTGGCTTGCCTGAGTCAGATGGGAATGGCACTTCTACTACTTCGACCTTACTTGCATCCAACAATTTAGCTTGGATACCGTTTTGTGAAGGCGCCCACAAGATAGTGTAAGAAGTTTGACCATTCGCAAAGTTTTGGATGTCTGCTCCACCATCGAATTGAGAACCATTCATCATCAAGCCGTCATCGATCCATTTAGAAGCTTTTTCCAAACCTTTGACAAATTTTGGATCATCTGTTGTATACTTGGTTACTTTTTCATCAGTAACAGAACCGCCATAAAGGTTAGCAATGAAGGCACGAGTTCCTTGGTCTCCACCTTGACCATTACTGAAGAGTGATCCTGGTGTATAACCTTTGTCTTTCAAAGCTTTCAATACTTTTTCAAAGTCGTCTGTTGTCCAGCCTTCTTTGACAAGATCCAACACGCCTGCATCTTTGAGCATCTTCTTATTCATCGCCATGTAGAATGGTGCTGAACTAATTGGATACATGTAAGCTGTGTCGCCTGCCTTGCTGGCTTGAATGATATTTTCATTATTGACATCTTTGACAAAATCTTCGGTAAAGAGATCGTTCAAATCAGCCAATTTTCCATTTTTACCATACTGAATGATCCGTCCAGGTGCATCAAAGAGCACATCTGGAGCAGTTCCTGCTTCAATAGCCGTTGTGATCTTTTCAGGACCTGACTTGAAGTCAATCGTTTCCAAATTCACGTGGATATCTGGATTTGCTTTTTCAAAAGCTGCAATAATTGATTTTTCGTAGGTTCCAACACCATCTTCTGCTTTTTCTTGAGTAAAGACTGGGAAGGCCCACCAAGTGATTTCTGTTTTACCAGAATTTCCACCAGAAGATTCTGATTTTGATCCTCCGCTAGAGCCACAAGCTGCGAGTGCTAGAAGAGCTGCACCAGCTACCAACGAGCACAATACTTTTTTCATTTTCATGTGATTTCTCCTCACAATTTACGGTAAGATTACTCTTACAGGGGGTTATCCTCAATGAGGACGCCTATTCTTGTTCATGTTTCAGATTCGACTACTCTCTATTCGGTCTCCTCCTCCTTCAATCTACTGTTTTGTTTACTCATTTTAAGGCTGCGACGAAGCGCTCTGTAATCTCTTTTGGTCGAGTAATGGCACCACCTACAACGATGCCGCGAACCCCGAGATCATGGATTTTCTTGGCTTGATCCGGATAGTGGATCTTGCCTTCTGCGATGACATCTACTCCTGCTTGGCAGAGACGATGAATCAGTTCAAAATCTGGACCATCAACCTTTGGACTGTAGTCCGTATAGCCCGAAAGGGTCGTTCCGACAAAGTCCACTCCCGCTTCGACAGCTGTCAATCCTTCTTCCAGAGTAGAGATATCAGCCATCAAGAGTTGGTCAGGATATTTCTCTTTGACTTGATGGATAAAGTCACTAATCGAAAGGCCATCATGACGCGGCCGTTTGGTACAATCAAGCGCAATGACTGCGATATCCAAAGCTGCCAGCTCATCGACTTCTTTCATAGTCGCCGTGATAAAGGGTTCTTCAGGTGGGTAATCACGTTTGATAATCCCAATGATCGGTAACTTGGTCACTTCCTTGATTTCCTTGATATCCCGGACACTATTGGCTCGGATTCCGACAGCTCCACCCTGCTCAGCCGCTTTTACTAAGAGAGGAATGACTCCTCCTGCTTCTGTATAGAGCGGTTCATGAGGGAGAGCTTGACAAGAAACAATGATGCCGTCTTTGATTTGTTCAATCAGTTCATCTTTTGTAATCTTTGACATAACTCCTACTCCTTTGATAATAAGGCAACTCGAGTACTTGTAAATTGATTATAATCTATTTTTAAAGCGCTTACAATATTAATCGTGCAATTGGATTATAGTTTCACATTTTAGGGCAAAATAAAAAGATCTCTGAAACTAGTTTCAGAGATCTAGGACATGGTGATTCCTTAGGCCATCTTTTGGGTCGCTTTTTCCTTTACGACAAATACAAAGCCAATAGAGCCAACGACGGCTCCAAGCAAGATCCAATAGACCATATCCGATGAAGCCATTGGGCCTGCCAAGAGACCTGCTAGTAAAAAGAGATTGATATACAGTCGGGTATCGCGATAAAAGGTCCAATTGAAATGGTAGCTACCTTCTGGATACTGCCGTGTCGATACAGACGGTTGAAAGACCTGAAGAAGGATCAAAATCCCAACAAAAGCAAGATAAGCTAGGCTAACTACCGAAAGCGGAGCCTGCATCGTTAAAGCTACAGTCGCTAAAAGCAAGACCAAGATCCAGAAATGGAAGTCCATCCAGAATTCACGATGATAACAAAACCGTTTCATAAGATCACACCTTTCTCTTTATGTAATCGTTTTCTGTACTTCTATTATAAGACAACGAATTTATTTTGCAAGGAATCATTGGCTTTTGGGGGTTGAAAATAGGACCAGAATATCTCTGGTCCGTCTAAAAAAACTATGAACAAATATTAGTTGCCACTTCATTCACTGATATCATTTTCGATAATCACCTTGAGAGCATGGTTTTCACCCGCATGTTTAAAGACATCATAGGCTTTTTCAACTTCTGAGAGTTTGAAGTGGTGGGTGATGAGCTTAGTCGCATCGATCTTGCCTGATTTCAAGACATTGAGTAACATTTCAGTAGTATTGGCATTGACAAGACCGGTGTTGAGGGTAATGTTCTTGATCCACAAATCATCCAAATTGAAGCTAACCGGTTTTCCGTGGACACCGACATTAGCGATGTGTCCACCGACAGAGATGACGTTTTGGCAGACATCAAAGGTAGCAGGATAGCCCACACATTCCATGGAGATATCGACACCACGACCTTCGGTCACTTCATTGATAAAGGCCTTGATTTCAGCGATATCGCTGGAGCAGATGGTGTGAGTTGCTCCAAATTTCTTAGCCGCTTCAAGACGAGATTCAGACAAGTCCACCATGATAATCGTAGCTGGTGAGAAGAACTGCACAGTCAAGAGAGCTGCAAGACCGATCGGACCAGCTCCAACGATACAGACATTATCGCCTGGTTTTACATGAGATGGGAGGACCCCAATTTCATAAGAGGTTGGGAGAATATCTGAGAGCATGACCAAGGCTTCGTCATCCACAGTTTCAGGTGCATGATAAAGACTACCATCAGCATGTGGAATGTGGACATACTCTGCTTGGGTTCCGTTGATCAAGTGACCCAAAATCCAACCACCATCTTCACAGTGAGAAGGCAAACTACGTTTACAGTAGTAGCAGGTATTACAAGCTGTGACACAAGAGATGATGACCTTGTCGCCTACCTTGAAGTTATTCACTGCATCGCCGACTTCTTCGACGATCCCGATTCCTTCGTGGCCTAAAATCGTGCCTTCTTTACAAGCTGGCACATCTCCTCCTAGGATGTGAAGGTCTGTCCCACAGATGGTTGTCTTCAAGACACGCACAATGGCATCCGTTGGATTTTTGATCACTGGTTTTGGTTGATCCAGCAGTTGCAGATTGCCTGCAGATACATAAGTTGCAGCTTTCATAAGCGACTCCTTTTTTGTTGGTTTGATAAAACCATTTTATTTTCGTTTCTTTGTGAATATTATAACATACTAAGTAAGCGCTTGCAAGAATTTATGAGCACATTTTTAAAAGTTTTTGAGCAAACAAAAACATTCCTCTTATCTCTACCAGAGGAATGTTTCAATCACCTTGTTCTAATTGTTGGCGCTGCTTGTAGTACTCTTGCTGCTCGCGCTCACGCTCTTCTTCTAAACGCTCTTCATAGCGCTTGAGTTCTGCCTCAAACTCTTCTTGCAAGGCAAATAAACGCTCCAAGCCACTTTGGGCCTCCGCACTTGGCGCTTGAAAATGAAGGGCACTTAGCCAGTCCACTAAATTTTCTGTATGTTGGCGGACATCCATACGCATATCCGCATAATCCCACTCCAACTCGCTAAGTTTCTGGTTGAAGCGGTAATGTCGATCTTCTAGTTGTTCTAATTCACTATTTCCTGAATGGTACATCACATACCTCCTTTAATCGGACTCAATAAAATCGGCTTCTTCACTGATTTCAGTGCTGTTTCTACCGCGTCCGCTGCTCCTCCTGTAAATCCATCTTTCAAATCACTAACGAGGGTCGTTGTAGCAAAAGAGCGCATCTTTTCGGATTGACCGCCCAAGGTTACCTGCAAACTCATCCCTTCCAACATCATCAAGGCTTTCTGCGTTGCAATCAAACTTCTGATCGCAATCCGCTCTTGCTCCTTTTTAATCTCTCGATGGAGCTCCTCAATTCGTTCTCTGTCCTCTCCCAGGATCTCTAACATCTTTTTCTCCTACTTATGAAAAATCAAAGGCCGTCGCTTGTCCCTTGTCCAAGTCCACCAATTGAGCTGACGCAGCCTCCAGCTGACCTGCCAAATCTGACAAGCGAGTGGAGTATGCCTTTGCTTGGGCGAGATTCTCCGCCTCTACCGCTTGGTCCCAACAAGTATCCATGGAGAACCCTCCTAATAGTTGCTCCACTTCTGCATCTGTTAAAAATTGGGCCATGCTGTGGGCCATTTGTGACACCTCAGCGACCTTATGGGAAACCGTCTCCTTGGCCTCTTCCAGCTTATCCTTGACTTCTGCCTCAAAGACCGTCGCTTGCGCTGAAGCATTCTGCGCTACCGCCAGCACCAATTCCTCCCGCAATTGAATGGTCTGGGTTCCAGACGCACTCGCTAGTTGCTGATGGAGGCTAGAAACGCTTGGCCTTTCCTGCCCATGCAGAGAAACAACCGAGGCAGATGATTGAGTTTCTGATCTAGGTGCTTGTTGATCCCTTTGTGGCATCTCAATAATTTTCTGCGCCTGGTCTTGCATCCCTTGTACTTCATCTTCTAACTCCATTTGAGACAGCCTCCTTTCTTAGTTCATTTTATGGCCCACAGATCCTAAACTTCCTTGCTTCATCAGTAGAAGCAAATTCACACACTATAGGGTAACATAAATTAGCTCGTAATGCTATAAAAATTTCAAAAAATAGTTAAAAAAACAGCACTTGATGAAAAAAAATGAATTTGAACCTCGTATTCCTAAAAAATAAAAGGAAAAACTCAGCTTTTTTAGCGCCATTTACTATAATCCCCTTTTTGGATCTCTAAATTGTAAACAACCTTTGCTTCTGGGCTCCCTTTCCTGTCTTTCTGTATATTTCTTAATTGACCGTCTTCAACCAAGGCCTGGATATTATCATCTATATCATTTCCATTAGAAATCTTAGCCTCCTTCGGTAGAGTTGCCTTACCAGAAACATCAATCTGTCCGCCTACTTCGGAATTTTCCAAATAAATGATTTCTTGATTGTTAGGGCCAAAATCGAACTCAACTCCACTGTGCAATCCATAGCTCAAAAAAGGCATCCTCCCTACATCCCGCCCTAAAAAGGCTTTATTCCCATCCTGATCATATACAATCGGAATAATATTTACCGTTAAAGGATCCCCAGACTTCAAACCTCCGTCAAAGATAATCGGAGAAAATTCAATTTTACTGATACCTGTGAAATTTTCCTTTACGTACAATGCTGTTTGTTCTTCCAATAGGCGGAAAGAATGTTTAAAAATACTCTCCTCTTCATGGGTCAAGCCTTGGGCTGTTCGATTGTGTGAGATCACATACACCCCTCCTACTATTGTCATAACAATTACTGCAAAAATAGCCAGTATTCTCTTCTTCATCCATTACCTCCATTGGTTTACTTTACAAGGAAAACTCAGCTTTTTTAGCGCCATTTACTATAAT
>NZ_KV811505.1:71762-81646 GCF_001813105.1 Streptococcus sp. HMSC072C09
TATAATCCCCTTTTTGGATCTCTAAATTGTAAACCACCTTTGCTTCTGGACTACCACTTTTATTTTTATTCACTCCAACTAACTGCCCAGCATCCGTAAGGACCTTTAGACTCATATCAATTCCTTCATCCTCACTCATCTTCGCATCGTCTGGTAGTTTTTGTTCATTTGAAACGTCAATTGCTCCTCCTGTTTTTGAATTATCTAAGAAGATGACCTCTTTATGATTCATCCCATAATCAAATTCAACTCCCTGATGGAAGCCATAGCGGAGCATTGGCTCTCCTTTTGCATCCCGCCATAGATAAGCTTTGTTTCCATGCCGGTCATAGACAACCGGAACCACATTCACTCGTAAAGGATCCCCTGATTTCGAACCTCCGTCAAAGATAATCGGAGAAAATTCAATTTTACTGATACCTGTGAAATTTTCCTTCACGTACAAAGCCGTTTGTTCTTCCAATAGACGGAAAGAATGTTTAAAAATGCTCTCCTCTTCAAGCGTCAAGCCCTGAGCTGTTCGATGGGGTTTCTTCAGCCAGACCATTCCTACACCCAGAATGACGACGATCACCAAAAGGATTCCTATAATCTTTTTTCTCATCTTTACCTTCTTTGTTCTAGTTCTTTTCTTATACCCTATCATAAAATCAAGGGAATTGCTAACTCAAAGCAAAAAATCCCCCACTCTTTCAAGCGAGGGATAGCTGATAAACATCAGTTGTTCGTTGGCGTCTTATTTACGACGTCCTGGACGTTCCTTGTAACCATAGTATGCATCTTCGATGATTTCTTGCATATGGTCTACCATTGGAAGACGTGGGTTAGCTGGTGAACATTGATCTTCATAAGCAAGGAAGGCCAATTCACGAGAATGTTTCTTCCATTCTTTTTCATCGATGCCTTGTGCTTTGAAGTTCATTTCGATACCACAGCGTTCACCGAGTTCGTATACAGCTTTTGCGTAAGCTTCAACGGCTTCTTCTGGAGTAGAGCATGGAAGTCCTAGCATACGAGCGATATCTTGGTATTTTTCATCTGCACGGTAGTAGTTGTACTTAGGCCATGTAGCTGTCTTAGCTGGGCGTGTACCGTTGTAGCGGATAACGTATGGAAGCAAGATGGCATTGGTCCGTCCGTGGATGGTGTGGAATTGCGCACCGATCTTGTGGGCCATTGAGTGAGAAATACCGAGGAAGGCATTGGCGAAGGCCATACCTGCGATGGTTGATGCATTGTGCATCTTTTCGCGTGAATGGAAGTCCGCATTCTTGACTGAGCTTTCCAAGTTTTCAAAGACAAGTTTAATAGCTTGAAGAGCAAGACCATCTGTGAAGTCGCTAGCCATTTGTGATACGTAAGCTTCTGTCGCGTGCGTCAAGACGTCCATACCAGTGTCTGCTGCAACAGATCCTGGAACTGTCAATACCAAGGCAGGGTCTACGATGGCAACTGTTGGAGTCAATGAGTAGTCTGCGATTGGGTATTTACGGTTGTTTGCTTTATCAGAGATAACGGCAAATGGAGTTACTTCAGATCCTGTACCAGATGTTGTTGGGATCGCAATAAATTTAGTCTTCTTACCAAGCAATGGGAACTTGAAGGCACGTTTACGGATATCCATGAATTTTTGTACCAAGTCACGGAAGTCCACTTCTGGTTGTTCGTAGAAGAGCCACATAACTTTGGCCGCATCCATTGGTGATCCACCACCGAGAGCAATGATCGTATCTGGTTTGAAGGCACGCATGATCTCTGTACCACGTTCAACAGTTGTGATATCTGGATCTGGTTCTACGTCTGCAAAGATTTGGTAAACCACCTTGTTGCGACGAAGGTCAAGCTGTTCGATGATACGATCAAGGAAACCAAGCTCTACCATAGCGTGGTCTGTAACGATCATGACACGTTCAACGTCACGACATTTTTGTAGGTATTCAATTGAATCACGTTCAAAGTATGTTTTTGAAGGAAGTTTCATCCATTGCATGTTATTTCTCCGGCGTCCGACTTTTTTGATATTCAAGAGGTTGATGGCACTAACGTTGTCCCCAACAGAGTTGCGTCCGTAAGAACCACATCCAAGTGTTAATGATGGCAAGAAGGCATTGTAAACATCCCCGATACCACCGAAAGTCGAAGGAGAGTTGCAGATCACACGAATGGCTTTGACTGCTTTACCAAATTCTTTGGTCAATTCTTCATCAGCAGTATGGATGGCTGCTGAGTGACCAAGACCGTTGAATTCAACCATTTGGCGAGCTTTGTTAATTCCGTCTTCACGGCTTTCCGATTTCAAAACAGCGATAACTGGTGACAATTTTTCACGAGTCAACGGTTCTTTTTCACCAACTTCTTTACATTCTGCCGCAAGGATATTGGTTCCTTCTGGTACAGTGAAGCCAGCTTGTTCAGCGATCCATGCTGCTGGTTTCCCAACGATGTCCGCATTCAATTTCGCACCTGCACAGTTCTTGCTATTGGCTTTTACGCCGAAGCAGAACTCTTCAAGAAGGGCTTTTTCTTTTTTGTTGACAAAGTAAGTGTGGTAAGATTTGAATTCTTCAACAAACTCATCGTAGATTTCTTTATCGATGATGACCGCTTGTTCAGACGCACAGACCATACCGTTGTCAAATGATTTAGACATGACGATATCGTGTGCTGCTTGGCGGATGTTGGCTGATTTTTCAACGTAAGCAGGCACGTTTCCGGCACCAACCCCAAGAGCTGGTTTTCCACAAGAATAAGCAGCTTTCACCATGGCGTTACCACCGGTCGCAAGGATCGTAGCAACTCCTTCATGGTTCATCAGGGCACTCGTTGCTTCCATAGAAGGTTGGGTAATCCATTGCACACAGTTCTCAGGTGCTCCAGCTGCAATTGCCGCATCGCGTACGATTCGTGCCGCATGAGCAGATGATTCTTGAGCAGATGGGTGGAAGGCAAAGACGATAGGGTTCCGTGTCTTCAAGGAAATCAAAGCTTTAAAGATTGCTGTTGAAGTTGGGTTGGTTGTAGGTGTGATTCCGCAGACAACTCCGACTGGCTCAGCAATCAGGGTCAAACCAGTGACATCATCTTCTGAAATGACACCAACTGTTTTCGTGTGACGCATGTTATTTACTACGTGTTCACAAGCGAACAAGTTCTTCGTCGCCTTGTCTTCAAAGACTCCACGACCAGTTTCTTCATAGGCATGAAGAGCGAGCTCACCGTGAGCGTCAAGAGCCGCCACAGATGCTTTCGCCACAATGTAGTCTACTTGCTCCTGATCCAATTTGCGCATTTCTTCAAGCGCCACCAGCGCTTTTTGCACCAACTCGTCTACGTGTTTTTCAGCAGCGAGTTTCTTTTCTTCAGGTGAGAGAGTTTTTTTATCAGCCATTTGATGCTTTCCTCCAATGTTTGAAACCCTTATCCTTTTCTAGAACTTTTTCATGTTTTCTGAAATTTTCAAGAATAGTGTAAGAAATTTCGATTTGTTAATTATTTCACAATATAATTGTACTCTATTTTGAGATTTTTGTAAACACTTCCAAGCAACTTTCACAAAGATTTTTTTGAAGTTTGTGAAATTTTTATCAATCTTATTGATGTGAAAGCAATTGTCTAGCAAAATTGTGAAAAAATAATTAAAAAAATTTTTTCTTCACAAAGAGATGTTTTCAATTGATTTTTGTAAGCGTTTTCTTAATCTTACTAAAATAAGCAACTTTTTACAAGTAAAAAGTTGCTTTTTGTTTTATTTTGTTAGGATTTGTTTTGTTTCAGTTTCAGAGAAGCATTGTTACTTCTTGACCGGACCTTTTTCGGCCTTATCAAGGGCTTCTTTGACTGTTTGAGCATAGAGTTCCCCACCATTGGTTTCCATATTGAAGTGAACAGAGTCTGTTCCCACCCAAATGTTTGGATTTTCAATTGCTACTTGGTACCAGTCCGCAATCGTGATAAAGTCGTATTTCTTAGCTAGTTCCAACTCATAAAGACGCGTTTGAACCGATTCACTGGACTGATCGTTGGCATAGCGACCATCATATGGTGTCACAAGGATCAGGCGACGGCCTTTTGGAAGTTTCTCAACATACTGATCCAGCAATTCTTTGTAGTTACTTACAGTATTGGTTCCTAGGGCAATGACCACATTTTTTAGGAGAACTTTATTGGAGATATCGGTCTCAAAGACCTTCATTCCATTTTCCAACTGACGGCTCACCACTGCATCGATCTGGATGCCAGGGATGGCTTTAATCAGGTAGTCCTGCGCTCGCAAGTTAACCGAATCACCGATCATGGTCACACCATTTGAGACGTTATAGTCTGTTGCAGTCGCATTGTCTACCTGCGTCCGTGTGACCTGCATTTTGCTGTCTGCTTGATTGAGCCCACTCACTACCAAACTCTCATCAAAAGCTCCGACGGTTGGTGCAAAGGCAGAGATCCCGATCATCAAGAGAGCTAATGGAATCATGAGGTAAAAGATTGGCTTGGTCAAAAAGCTGAGATCCATCTTCATACCAAAGACACGAGGCTCCTTGCCTGCAATGGTTGGCTCCAAAATATAGAAGGACAGAGCCGTTAGAATCAAGGAAACGATCGTCGTCACAAGGGCTGCCATCATATTTCCCAAATGTTGAGAGAAGATGATAAAGAAAGGCCAGTGGAAAAGGTAGACACCATAACTGGTATCTGCCAAGAAATTGAGGATGGCTGGTTCTTTTTTATCTGGCGTCTTCTCATGGAGAATGCGGGCCGACAGAATCATGGCACAAGCTGCGATTGTCGCTGCTAAAAAGCCAAACAGATAGGTCCACAAGCTATCAAATGGCAAGAAAAGACTGAGCACAAACAAGAAGGCAAAGCTTCCACCCAAGACCGATAAGGTCTTTTTCATGCTCCAAGACTGCACCAGCTTTGTAAAGTTCGGGCTGACATTGGCAATCCCTGTCACCGTTGCTAGGCATGATCCCGCAAAGAAGGGGAAGATGTGAGTGAAGCTAGAAAAATAGATGGTGGAGAAATTAGCTGTCAGAAAGGCGCGGATGAACATGGACAAGAAGGTGAAGAGAAAGAGCCCACTGGATGCCAGGAAGAGCATGCCTCGGTACTTTCCAACCGTCTTAGCCCGCTTAGCCAAGAACCATGCCAAAAGTGCCCAGAGCACATAGTAATGCACTTCTAGGGCCAAACTCCAGGTATGAAGGAAGAGATGCGGAATGAAGTTGCTTTCGTAACTACCACCCGTTGCCATCTCAAAGAAATTGGTCACAAAACCAAAGACCGCCGCAATCTGAGTCCCAATACCAGCCACATAGTCCCGTTGGACCATAAAGGTAAAGGGCATCACGACCAAGACCATAAAGACAAGGGGTGGTACGATCCGGTAAAAGCGCCGTTTCAAGAATGCCAGGTAGTCGATTCCTTGCTTGCGCGCAAATTCATCGATCAAGAGCGCTGTAATCAAAAATCCTGAGAAGGTGAAGAAAATATCTACCCCAATGAAGCCTCCAGGAAAGGCTTTTTGGAAGAAATGGTAAAGCAATACCAATAAGAGTCCTGTAACACGGACTAGTGAAAACCATTTAATGCGCATTTTGATAAATCCCCTGCTTGAATGTTCCTTTGTATACGACGTTGGCTTCTGTGGTTAAGGTGCCTTTGCCCTCCGGCTGGCCGTTGACAAACTGCCCTTCATAGGTCCATCCATCCTTAGACTTGAACTTTCCATAACCACTAAAAGTGCCGTTGACGAGGTTACCTGTATAGGTATCCCCATTTTTAAAGGTGACGGTTCCCTTGCCATTCATCTTGCCACGGACCAAACTTCCGTCGTAACGGATCGCCCCCTTGTCCAAGGTCAAGACGCCCTGACCTGGAATGGCTGAAAGGAAAACCAGCAAAGCAGATAGAATAATCACGACTAATGCTGCTATTTCTAAATTTTTTCGCGTCAGATAGACCTTATAAGTCTCATAAAATTCTTTCATATTCTGTATTCTCTCACATATCAAACTCTTAAGAAGTTGCTAACTGATCTAACCAAGCCTTACAGCCACTCAGGACTCTGGAATAGGTCTCCTCAAAATCACCGGTATACCACGGATCTGGCACACTTTCAGCAGCAAAAAGATGAATCTTGTATTCTGTTCCTGCAGGAGCCATTCGCTTCAGATCTGCTACATTGTTTTCGTCCATCCCTAGGATCAAATCAAAGTTGTAAAAATCCTCTTCCTTGATCTGTAAGGAAGTCTTAGCCGGATTATACGGGACCTGGTGTTGTTGAAAGATTTTCTGGGTTCCCCGATGGATGGGATTGCCGTGTTCCCAGCTAGAGGTGGCCCGACTTTCAATCTCATACTGATCCGTCAAGTCCTTCATGACAAACTCCGCCATGGGGCTCCGACAAATATTTCCTAAGCAGACAAAGACGATTTTTTTCATGATTCCACCTAACTCCTTGTTCGGACTGCCCAACCTAGCTGAGCTCTTGGCTTTCCACTATGGAAAACCAGCATACTATTACTATTATAACAAAAATGTGACAGAAAGATGACAAAGTGGCTCCATCATTTTAAAGAAAAATCAGATTCCTTTTTCAAATCTGATCTGTTTTTCTATTTTGGAAAACGAACCTCTAATGGAGGCCATTTACTCTGCCAATCCTTCTTTTTCATCCGCTCTGTATAAACCGCTAAACGCTCTGGGCTGGCTAAAAAATGTGGAGTCGGCTGAACGATGAAGTCTTCGATATCCTTTGTCCCATAAGGGAGAAAGAGCTCTAGCTGACCATCTTTCCTTAGGCGAACTGCAAGTGCCGTACACTGCTCGGGGTATTTGGAAACCGCATCACAGGCACTGCGATATGGAGCTGTCCCCGGGCTATGCTGGTGCATGTAGACTTGATTTTTCACTTCCCAAGCGTACTGGGGATAGGTCTTCTTTAATTCCTGCTCGATCTGCAGAGTCTCCTCATAACTGATCGTAGGGTCATAAAAGACCAGATCCAGATCTGTCGTCGCATCAAACCCTGGTCTGCCAGAAAGCTGGTTCCAGACGAAATTGCGCACCGCGCCCGCTGCTAACCAGGCATCTGCCAAGTCTAGATCTCGAATAATGGCCAAGACAGTCATCATCTCCGGATCCGCTTGAATTTGTTCTACTATTGCTTCTTCCGTCAGCATCTTCTTCTAGTCTCCATTATAGGGATAACCCAGGTGTTCATAGGCCTTGCGGGTTGCCACGCGCCCTGTTCGGGTCCGCATGATAAAGCCTTTCTGAATCAAGTAAGGCTCATACATATCTTCTACAGTCTCTCGCTCTTCGGCAATATTGACCGATAGAGTCCCAAGCCCGACCGGGCCACCGCCGTACATCTCAATCATGGTACGCAGGATCTTTTGATCGACATAGTCCAGTCCTTCATGATCCACATCCAGCATAGAGAGGGCCTTGTCTGTAATGGTATCGTCAATCAAGCCATCGCCCATGATCTGGGCAAAATCACGCACCCGCTTAAGCAGACGGTTGGCAATCCGAGGAGTTCCCCGACTACGAAGAGAAAGTTCTTCGGCAGCCTCGTGGGTAATCTCCATCTCAAAGATCTCGGCGGTCCGCTCGACAATCTCTGTCAGATCATCTTGCTCATAGTATTCCATGTGCCCCGTAATCCCAAAGCGAGCGCGCAAGGGATTGGACAGCATCCCAGCTCGAGTCGTCGCCCCAATCAGAGTGAAGGGAGGAAGATCCAGGTGGACACTCCGGCTAGTCTCGCCAGCACCAATCATAATGTCGATGTAAAAATCTTCCATGGCGCTGTATAGCACTTCTTCGACTGACATAGGCAGACGGTGGATCTCATCGATAAAGAGGACATCGCCCGGCTCTAAGTCATTAAGGATGGCTACTAAGTCACCAGCCTTTTCAATGACAGGACCGGAAGTCTGCTTGAGATTGACACCCAGTTCATTGGCAATGACAAAGGCCATGGTGGTTTTCCCAAGCCCCGGAGGGCCAAAAAGAAGGACATGATCCAGCGCTTCATCCCGAAGCTTAGCCGCCTCAATAAAGATTTTCAGCTGGTCCTTGACCTTATCTTGACCAATATATTCATGTAAATATTGCGGGCGCAACGTCCGTTCAACGGCCTCTTCATCGCCCATGATTTCATTGTCTAAAATTCTACTCATACAGTCTATTATAGCAAAAAATGATACCTTCGGTACCATAAATAGAATGTGTTTTTTAAAGATCTTGATTCTCACTTGCGTTCATTAGAAAAAGTTGAAAGGTTGCCCTCATCGCCAACCTTTCTTTTTATTATACGGTCCCTTCTTCATCTATCGCTCACCATTTCACTTTATAATTATTTCCTTTAATGATAAAATTAAAGCAACAACGTTTAGGAGGTAAATTTATGTTTACTAAAACAAAGAAGATCCTTTTCGGTTTCTTGGCATTCTTTGCAGTGCTCCTTATTGCGGGATGTCAGTCTTCTCCATCGCAGTCTTCTCAAACAGATAAATCTCCTCAAACAATAAAAGCACCACAAGATCTTACAAAGGATCAACAAGGAACTTGGAAATGGACTGACCAACAAATGACCATTCAAAAAGTATTCCTAGCTTCTAATATCAAAAAACTAGCCGCCGTACTAATGCTTGATGACTTCGATAAGGTTAAGATGACGATGACTATTAAAGATAAAACCGTTGAATTGAAGTACCATTTTGATTACAGAGAACTGTATGAGGATCAAGCATTTGCAACAGGAGAGAACAAAGCGAATTATGAATCGTATTTAAAAAATAAAACTGCTGAATTTAAGAACTACATTCCAAATTTGAAACATACAAAGATTACTCTTGACGAACCTAATTATGCCTATGATTACTCTCTAACTGGAGAAATCGATACGCAGAAACATACTATTACGTTCCCTGAAACACCTACATTTTTAAGTAGAATTGTTATGGGAACCACGTATAACTCGCTTGTACCAATTACTTATACTTACACCGTTGAAGGTAACCAAATAACACTTTATGCTGAAGGTAAAGATGAACAAAGTCATTTTAGAGTAATACGTCTTCGTTTCAATTACGTAGGAGACAATCATTAGAAGGAGTGATCAATCATGAACAATATGAAAAAAAGTTCCCTATGGATGTTTTCCCTTCTTGCTCTTCTATTTGTATCAGGATGTGGGCAACAGAAACAACAGCAACAGAAACAGCAAACAACCGCTGAGACTACAACAGTTGCACCTACCCCAGTCTCACTAGAAGGAGACTGGAAAGCTGTAGATTTTAGAGATACAGTAGAACGTACTTTCTTAATTTATTATGATGATGCTAATAGTCGATTAAAGGTTACTGAAGCCTTCCAAGATATCGTTCCGACTCTAAAAATTACAGGAACAGATGTAACTTATTCTTATAGTGCAGATATGAATAAGTATATTGATTTTTATGCTGAACAGAATAAAGATAAATATCCTACAAAAGAAGAAGCTACTGCCATCCTTCTAGGCGTAAGAGAAAAGAAATTTGGAAGTTTTAAACATCAAACTGGAACGTTTGATAACGATACAAAAGTGTTAACTGCAACGTTAAATGATGGGGTTTTAAACGAGAATGCAAAAACGATCGTATTCCCTGAAGTGCCAAACATCTTTGGAGTTCTACCACTTTATATAAATTCTACAGACGTACCAATTACTTATCACTACGAATTGAATGGTGACATCCTTACAATTTACGCTGAAAAAACATTCGAAGAAACAGGAGCACATCTCGTTTATCCAATGAAATTCAAGAAAGTTTCAGATCCTAAAACTAATTAAATAGCTCACTGAGAGTGGGACAGAAATCGGTAATTCGTTAGAA
>NZ_KV811505.1:81746-101750 GCF_001813105.1 Streptococcus sp. HMSC072C09
AGAGGCTAGGACTTTTGTCCCAGCCTCTTTTGTGTGCAAAAAAATAATTTAGGAAGCCTTGAGAATCTCATCTATTGGGGACTCTGCTACATACAATTTTCCCGTTTCTTATGTTGAATAATCGGTCAAGTTACAAAACAAAATTGCGATTCGTTTGAAAGCCCTTGCAAAACAATTGTGTTGCACGTATAATATAAGCGTAATACAATCATCTATTTTAAGGAGGTCTAGCGATGATTAGACGTTATAAAAAATTATTTTTATCATTCGTTGCTCTGCTCTCAGTCTTCCTACTAGCTTCTTGTTCTCAAAAACAAAGTGGCTCTAAAAATGCTGCTAAAACAGAAACAGCAAAAGTCGAAACGATTGATGGCGAATGGGAATTAGTCGATACTCTCGATGCTTTAACGGAATCCATCGGTGCCTATACCCTCCATGGAATCCACTTTGCACACTTGCTTGAATCTGTTAAAGACTTCAAAATGGACATGAAGATTGAAAACAATACGGCAACGATTAAATACGACTATAACATTGATAACTTTATTAAAGCTTTCTACACTGTCACAACAGAAGCTAGAGGCAAGACTGAAGAAGAATTCAAAAAAATCATGTATGACTCTCATGAAGGATTTGCAGGCGACTTTAAGAAATACAAAGTCAGCATGAATAAAGATACTGGCGTGTTTAGCTACGAAGCAACGGGTTCTATTGATCAAGGTGCCAAAACAATGACCTTTGATGAAGGACTTTCCGTAGCAAACTCATTCTTCTTCTCATTCGGTGAAAATCGCGTTTCGCCAAACACATATCACTACAAATTAAAAGACGACATGCTTTATGTCACGATTGACGGAAAAGCGAAGAAAAATAATCTTCCAGTTCACTATGAACTACACTTCAAACGTAAAGGCAGCACTACTCAAAAAGACCCTGTTCCAATTGAAGGAAAATGGCAAGCCATCGACTTCCGACCAGCTCTTGAACGTAGCTTAGCCTTTAAAGATTTTGACAATGATGATTCGGCTATCAAGCTGATCTATCCTGAGGCATGGAAAGATTTAAAACCAACGTTGAACATTACAGGTACATCTGTTGAATTCGACTATACTGTATCTCTAGCAGATGGTTTTGGAAGGTTCTACGATTACTTAAAACAAAAAGATGCATCTAAAGTGACTCAAACGAAAGAAGAATATATTAAAAATCAATTTATTAAATTATCAGTCAATCTACAGGATGGCGCTAAGGACTTGCCCAATACAACTTATGAATTTGATAGAGGTAATGCTAAAATTCATTCTGTTTTGAAGAACGGTAAATTAGATACAGCAAACCAAACGATTATCTTCCCAGAAGCTATCAATATTGTGCAACTTGCAACCATGTCCATTGGACCTGTCGCTAAAGAAACTACGTATAAATACTCTATTGATGGAGATATTTTAACGTTGACGATTGAGCAACGCGATGGACGGAATAATCTAAATACGGTTATTTCAGCAAAATTCAAAAAAGTGTCTGATGCAACGAGCAAGTAGTCATTCCACTGCTCCTTGAGAATTTCTCAAGGAGCTTTTTTGTGTGCAAAAAATAAAGAGCTTACACTCTATTAAAATACTTCGGTACCTTTGGTTCGGTTAGGAAGAAACATAGTCCCCCACCTTAATCTTTATTATGGAACGTAGTTTTCGCTCCGCTCAAACTGCATCAATGTACCTAAGCTCGTCTACGTCCCTATTGGACTTGACTCACTAAGGTACATAGAAAAAAAGCCACCGGTTTTGGTGGCTCTTATAGGGAGATTATTATGAAAAAGTTTTAGGAGTTTTATCATTCAAAGTTAGGAGGTCTTTGATGATGGTATTAGTATACGATAGGAAGCTTAAAATTTCCTTATAGTTTTTCTAAAAAATTTTTTTCGAGAAAAAGAGGATGTCCCAAGCAAGGATTTCACATCCTTGTTTGGGTCACCCCTTTCCTTCTTATTTCTTAGCGATGGCATGGTAGCTAGTCTTGCTGGTGAAGACTTGACCTGCTCTCAAGATGACCTTTTCAGCCTGGTCACTGTGAATGGCATCTGGCACTGTTTGGAATTCTAGAGCCAAGCCATTGTGCTGAATCATTGGTTGCCCTTGCAGATGAACAGTTTCGTCTACGAAATTGGCTGAATATACCACCAAGGCTGGTGCTTCTGACTTGAAGGTCAAGAAACGTCCAGATGGTTGATGGTAAAGAAAGCCAGCATTTTCATGCCCTTCTGGAAGAGCAAATGGATGGTCTAATCCTTCTACCAGGCGGATTTGCGGATCAGAGTCCTTAAAAAGATCCTCCAAGAGCATAGCTTGGTAGAGATGCTGAACAACCGGACTTTCTCTATCCACGGTCTGAAGAGGAACACCGTCTGGATGGATAGGGTAAAGCCCTTGATGATTGATCTGAAAGACATGGTCATTGATCGGCTGGGTGAAGTTTCCAGATAGGTTGAAATAGCTGTGGTTGGTCGGGTTGACCAAGGTATCTTGATCCGTTTCTACCCGATAGGCAATCTCAAGTTCACCATCTTCCGTCAAACCATAGGTTACCCAGATCTTGAGATTTCCAGGGAAACCGCCGGTACCATCTGCACGCTCTGTATACAGAGTGATTTCCTGATCCGTTACCGACTCAACGCTAAACAAGGCACTGTCCCAGCCCGTCGGTCCACTGTGGTTGCAGTTAGCACCGTTATTGGCTTCCAAGTGATAGGTTTGACCATTGAGTTCAAAACTTGCCCCTGCAATCCGGCCTGCTACCGGGCCAATACTAGCCCCATATTTAGGGCTATTGCCCACATAGTCCTCAAAGCGATCAAAGCCTAGAATAATATTCGTAAACTGATCTTCTTTATCAGGTGTCACATATTCTAAAATCGTCGCCCCATAGGTCATGATAGATAATTGGTAGCCCTTATCATTTTCGAGGCGATAAGCCCGAACCTCTTGATTCTGCCATTCCCCAAACACGCTTTCTTGATACTGTTTCACAAACCTTCTCCTCTCACTGTTTTTCTCCATTGTATCAGTTTCACAAGAAGAAACACTCCACTTTTTATAGAAAATTAGTGGCTATTCTTTATGAAATGGATGAATGATCACCCCTTGAACAACCCGATTGACGGTACCAGTTGGTGAAGGTGTATCTGGGCGATTTTGCACCTTGAGTGAAGTCAAAAGAGAAATCAATTGACCATAGATAAT
The DNA here is from genome assembly GCF_001813105.1 of Streptococcus sp. HMSC072C09. Taxonomy (NCBI): domain Bacteria; kingdom Bacillati; phylum Bacillota; class Bacilli; order Lactobacillales; family Streptococcaceae; genus Streptococcus; species Streptococcus sp. HMSC072C09. Next base: position 84,986 of record NZ_KV811505.1, read on the forward strand.
GTATGGGAAGGCACGGTAGATATCTAGGGAGTCTGCTGATGCTTCCACCAACACTTCCCGTACATGCTCAATCCCTGCAGCTTGATCGGTCCAAAGGACAACTTGACGGGCAATTTGATCCCCTGCAACTTCTCGAACCAAGTCCAGATCATACTGTCGGGTATAAGGATCAATGGATCCAAAGACCAAGACGAGGGTCTGATCATTGATGAGGGATTTCGGACCGTGACGGAATCCGACAGGACTCTCATACATGGTTGCGATTTTGCCTGCTGTTAATTCCAAAATCTTGAGTTGGGCTTCATGGGCTAGACCAAAGAAAGGTCCTGCCCCCAGATAGATCACGCGCTCGAAGTCCAGATCGACCACTTCCTTGACCGCACGGTCCTTCTCCAAGATTTGCTCAGATAGATGAACCAGCTCTGCTACTCGTTTTTCCTTGATCTCTTCCTCGCTTGGATCAAAGACCAAGAGAGCTGTCAAAAGCATAGAGGTAAAGCTAGAGGTCATCGCAAAGCCAGCATCGTTGGTTTCTTTTGGTTGGAGAAGCAAGAGATTGCGCTCATCCCCGTGGGCTTGCTGGGCCAGTTTTCCTTCTTCGGCACAGGTAATGGTGATCTGATAAAGTTCATCGACCAAGCCTTGGGCCAACTGCACGGTTGCGACACTTTCTGGCGAATTGCCACTCCGGGCAAAAGATACTAAAATCGTCGGAACCTCTTTTTTCAAATAGGTTTGAGGATGAGCTACGATATCCGTCGTCGCAATGGATTGAAAATTCCAGTGGCGTTCATCGTGCACTTCCTGCAAGTAAGGAACCAAGGTATCCCCCACATATGCTGAGGTTCCTGCCCCTGTCAAGATGACCTTGATATAGTCATGCTCTTGCCCAATCTTTTCTAAGAAAGCTTTGATTTCCGCTTTTCTTTCTTGGTACAAGCGAGCCGTTTCTTTCCAAACACTTGGTTGTTGGTAAATCTCACGTGTTGTGATCTCTGCTCCTAGCTCCTGCAAGTCTTCTTTTGTATAGTCTAACATAGAACCTGTTGTTCCTTTCTACAATCTAACGTTGATAAATGGGAAAGGAGCCTGAGATGATGCTCCCAGACTCCCATACCAACCTACTCATCTTCATCATCATCAAGGTTTGACAAGAGGTCATTGACCTTGACAATACTTTCTTTTGCACGTTCAGGGTAGTCCCCTTCATTACCAGTCAGGCTACTATTGATGAATTCGATAACCATCGGAAGATTCATCCCTGCGTATAAGTCAATCGCACGTCCTTCAAGGATCAAGCGGCTCACGGTGTTGCAAGGAGTTCCTCCCAAGAGATCGGCAAATACAATATAGTCTTCTAGACCTTGGACTGTTGCTTCGAATTTAGCAGTAAAGTCTTCTGGTCCTTCTTCTGGTAAGAGTGCAACCGTATGGATGGATTCTTGTGGTCCCATAATCATCTCTGTGCTCGCTTTGAGCTCTTCACAAAAGCGACCATGGCTGACCAATACTAACTCTTTTGCCATACCTTACTCCATTATGCCATTCCAAAGAAGAAGTGGCCAAATGCTGAGAATGCGATTGCTGCAAGGATGATGAGCAAGATAGCTTTTGTAGAGTTCATACCCTTACGTCCAAGCAACCAGTAGATTACACCTGTGATGATTGCTGGTACCAAACGTGGGAAGATAAGGTTGAGCATATCTTGAATTTCAATCGCTTTGTCCCCAATGTGTGGAGTCCAAGAAACTTCAACACCAATCATGCTGGCAATCAAGGCGCCAACCATGAAGATACCCAGAACGGCAGCTGCGTCGATCAAAGCTGTCAAGGTACTTTGCATGTTGTTGATGAGGTTAACCCCTTCTTTATAGGCAAATTCCAACTGTTTCCAACGGAAAATGTCATAAGCAACTGCCACAGCGATCCACAAGAAGATACCGGCTGGGTTTCCTGCAATAGCCAAAGTTGCTGCGATTGAACCCATAATAGCTGGTACCAATGATCCAAAGATTGAGTCCCCAAGAGGAGCGAATGGTCCCATGAGACCTGTCTTGATCCCGTTCACCGCATCTTTTGATTTGACACCATCTTTTTCTTCCAAAGCAAGGTCAAAACCAGTGATAATGGTGTGGAAGAATGGTGAAGTATTGAAGAATTGCGTATGCAATTTCATCATTTCTTTCAATTCTGGAGTGCCATCACCATACATTTTACGCAACTGAGGTAAAAGCATATAAAGGTAACCAGAAGCCTGCATCCGTTCGTAGTTCCAACCCAATTGGAAGGTGAAGAGGCTACGTTTGTTGATTTGTTTAAAATCTTCTTTTGTTAGTTTGTAATTAGAATTCGTCATCTTCAATTTCCCCGCTTTCTACATTGCTTGCTGGAGCAGCTACGACTGTACGTTGGCTGTTTTTGAAGTGTTGCACTGCAAGGAAGATACCGATAATGGCAATACCAATCATAGATACACTCTTGAAGTTGTTAACAAAAGTAATAGCTTGTTCTTTTGGAAGTTTAGCGAACACATCAGAACCAACAATGCTAGACACTGCAGCACCAAGGCTTTGAACATTGCTATAAAGCACTGTCAACATTGCTGTTAAGCCAAAACCAAGTGCAAGATAGTGAAGGTTACGACGAACAGGAAGGTAACGAAGCAAGATCGCAAATCCAAGACCTGGAAGCATTTGACCTGCGAGTTTCAGACCGTTTGCCAACCATTGTACATTAGCAAGACCTGTAACAACAGTTTCTACGAAAGAACCACCAAAGGCAAGCGCGAAGAAGACTGGAAGGGCACGAGAAAGAGCCCAAGGAACAGCACCAAGAAGGTAGTTGCGTTCAATTCCTTTATAGTCGTAACGTTCGATCGCAGCATCTACACGGTGAGCGAAGTAAGTTGTAGTCATACGACCAAGAATATCAAAGTAGGTCAACAAAGTTGCTACCGGCACAGCGATTGTAGCAATAGCAATCTCTGGATCAATCCCTTTTGCTACTGAGAAGGCAGTCGCAAGAACGGCACCAGATGTTGCGTCAATACGAGAAGCTCCACCGAAAGTACCTACACCGAGCACTGTCAATTGAAGAGAAGCTCCGATAAATAGACCTGTCTTTAAATCCCCCATGACAAGTCCTGTAATGAAACCAGCAAAGACTGGTGAGCCTGCTGATGAAACAATCGTCAACTCATCACAGATTTGATAAGCTGAGTACAAAGTAAGTAGTAAAATTTGCCACCATTGTATCATGACAATTTCCTCCTAAAAATTTTCTTTTACTTTAATAACTTCATAAAGTCTTCTGCAGTGTCGTTTGGCACCATCTGAGACGTAATCTTCACACCTTTTTCGTGGATCTTGTTGAAGTCTTCCACGTCCGCGTCCACCACATTGATCGAGCGGGTAATCGCGCGTGTCTCATCGGATTGAGACATATTGCCGACATTCAGCGTTTCAAGCTGAACGCCTGCTTCGATCAAACGAAGGAAACGATCTGGTTTGCGAGCTACGATAAAGAGTCGTTGGCTATCATATTTTCCAGCCAAGATATTTTCCGCAGCCTTTGCGACTGGCAAGATACTGAGCTTAACACCAGGTGGTGTCGCTAGTTTCAAGCCACTTTTTTCAATATCATTTTGAGCGACTTCATCATCGATCACCATGATACGTGAAACATTTAGTTTGGTAGTCCAAAGATTGGCTACCTGCCCGTGGATCAAACGTCCATCGATACGGCATCCTACAATAGTCATAAGTTTTCCCCCTTTACTTCTTTGAATGTAGGTTGTTGAACAAGTTGAAGTGTCTCTTGGTAACGCCCTTCTGTCTCAAAGACGATCAGGCTATTGGCTCCTTCTTTGAGGAAACCATGAGGCACATAAAGTGAAGTGGTCGGTCCGACCTCCCAGAAGCGACCAAGGTTATGGCCGTTGACAAAGACGACCCCTTTCCCAAATCCTGTCATATCCAGATAAGTGTCAAGGTTGTGGTCCAGCTGAAAATCATATCGGTAAAAGGCTGGAGCACCTGCCTGCCATTCCTTTGAAAAATCGAGCTGACTGAGATCTTGTAAATCCAGTGGGTACTGCTTCCAATGAAGGTGGAAGTGCAAATCCACACAGACACCTGTGCGAATGCCCTTGTGCTGGCTATCAGCTAAGAGCTTGTGACCATAGTTGACACGGCCCATATTCTCAAGCAAGATTTTTAAATTCGTAACCGCTTTCTTTTTTCCTTTGATAAAAAGATCTTCACCGATCTCTGTTTGGTATTGTGTTGCTACATGTTGATCATCCAGGTAAATTTGTACCCGATCCCGACCATCAATGATGCGCAATTTTTCTTCTTCCGCATCCAACTCAAGGTCTGTCTCATATAGTAGATAACCTGTGGTTTGCCCCAACTCTTCCATCTTTTCAGGATAAAGGCTGGTCTCGACTTGAGCCAAATTATCCAGATTCCCAAAAAGACTAGTCTTGGCTGCCAATTGCAAGGTTTGTTCTGGCAAACACTCTTTGATGAGTGGTTCTTGCTGTGGGTATTCCGGATAATAGGTCGCCATCATTTTTTGAATAGCATAATACTTCTCCGTCGGATTGCCCTGCTCATTGAGCAAAGCCCCATAGTCATAGGACGTCACCTGTGGCAAGTCTAGCGTTCCCCGAGCTGAGCAACCATTCATGAAGCCGAAATTGGTTCCGCCATGAAACATATAGAGGTTGATGGAACCAAGCTCCAAGACCTCATGGACAGCTTCTGCCAACTCCTCTGGGTCCCTTTGAATCACGGGTTCCTTCCAGCGGGTAAACCAGCCATCCCAGAATTCCATACACATCAAGGGCCATTTCTTGCCGTATTCGTCAAAGAATTCTTTCATCTGACCAAAGTTATAGGCTGCTTTGGAACCGAAGTTTCCTGTCACGAAGAGGTCTTCTTCGATCAAGGTTCCTGCTCTTAGCGTTGCTCGCCATGGACCATCTGATGTAAAGAGAGGACAGGTCACGCCTTTTCCCTTCATCAAATCCCGAATGGCACGAAGATAATCCTTATCTTCTCCATAAGAGCCGTACTCATTTTCCACCTGCATCATAAGGATTGGACCACCCCGATCCACTTGGTAGGGTGTCAACAACCCAAGCAAGCGATCATAATAACGATCCACCGCTTCGATAAAGGCTGGGTCTGATGAGCGGATTCGCAGGTCTTCTTCTAAGAGCCAAGCTGGCAATCCACCAAATTCCCACTCTGCACAGATAAAGGGCGACGGCCTTACAATCATGTAAAGTCCTAGGGACTGGGCTGTTTGAATGAAACGCTCTAGATCCAATCGGCCACTAAAGTCAAACTGCCCTTTGCGGGGTTCATGCGCATTCCAAGGAACATAGGTCTCAACCGTGTTAAAACCCAAAGCTTTTAGATTATACAAGGAATGATACCAGTCTGCTGGGTCAATACGGAAATAATGGATTGCTCCGGATAAAATCTTAAAGGGTTGACCTTTTAAATAGAAAGCATCGCGAATCTCAAAAACTCCCATAAACGCCCCCCTTTCTTATATGTAACCCTTTTCATTTATTAATATAATAAATTATTTAAAAAATGTCAACACTTTTATAAAAAATATGTTAAAATAGGGTTAAATAAGAGAAATCTAAAGAGAGGTAGCACTATGGCAATTCCAAAGTACCAACACATCAAAGATGAATTGAAGCAGCAAATTATCTCCGGAAAATTTGAAAATGGAGATAAATTTTATACTGAAGCTGAACTCATTAAAATTTATGATGTCAGCTCTATCACCGTTGTCCGTGCTTTGAACGACCTCGCTGCTGATGGTTACATTGTCCGCCAGCAAGGAAAAGGAACCTTTGTTTCTCGTGCTCGAAAACACAAACTGGTTGAATTTTCAGATGTTGAAACCTTCCCAATCCAAAAGGCCAAAGTCAAAGTTCTCTCTATTAAACGTGGAAATACCTTAAGCATCCTAGACAAACTAGGCCTCAACCCAACGCAATTCTACTATAAGATCGAACGGACTCGCCAGACAGGGGATGATACCTATATCTTCCACCAAACCTATGTTCCTGAACAATACATCAATCCAAACTATCCAAATTTGGAATACTACAGCTCTATCTATGATCGCTTCAAAGAAGACTACCACATTCATATGAATGACGAGCACTTCGAAGAAGTCAACGAAATCGTCTTTCCTACACCAAGCAAGGTTGCTAAAGTATTGAAGATCGACGAAAATTTCCCAACGGTCAAACAAGTGAAGACGACCAAGCTAGAAGCGACTGGCCAAATCCTTGAATACACGGAAACCTATAAACGCGGTGACTACTACAAGATTAAATTTATCTCCTGTGACCGCGATCACTAAGAACCAAAAAGACTGAGACATCTCGGTCTTTTTTATAGCTCCAGTATAGCATGTTGAAAACGATTTCTAAAGACCTCTTTAAAAATATATATAATTAGTGATAGTTTAGCTATAAAAAGTTTAAAAAGGGAGTGGGAAAGAACTCCGACTAGTTAAAAAGAGTTCGTCTTCCCCACCCCCGCACAGTTGAGTAGGGCTGTAAAAGCTGATGAAATCAGCGTAGTAGAGCCCACTCAACCACTGCGTCTTGCTCGACAACCTAAAAATAATTGAGAGGCTAGGACTTTTGTCCCAGTCTCTTTCGTCTATTTTTCAAATTCCCTTTTTCGTTGCGATTAGTCACCCAAACCGATGCGTTCAAAAATTTCATCCACCCGTTTGGTGTAGTAGCTTGGGTTGAAGATTTCGTCGATTTCTTCTTGAGTGAGACGAGAAGTCACTTCTGGATCTGCTTCAAGAAGTGGTTTGAAGTCTACTTGGTTATCCCATGATTGAGCAGTCTTCGGTTGAACAAGGTCGTAAGCTTGCTCACGTGTCATCCCTTTTTCAATCAAAGTCAACATGGCACGTTGGCTGAAGATCAAACCAAATGTAGAGTTCATGTTGCGGATCATGTTTTCTGGGAAGACCGTCAAGTTCTTAACGATATTTCCGAAACGGTTGAGCATGTAGTCAATCAAGATGGTTGTGTCTGGTGCAATGATACGCTCAGCTGATGAGTGAGAGATATCACGTTCATGCCAAAGGGCTACGTTTTCATAAGCTGTGACCATGTGACCACGGATCACACGCGCAAGACCGGTCATGTTTTCAGAACCGATAGGATTCCGTTTGTGAGGCATTGCTGAAGATCCTTTTTGACCTTTGGCAAAGAATTCTTCCACTTCACGTTGTTCAGATTTTTGAAGACCACGGATTTCAGTTGCCATCCGCTCGATAGAAGTTGCGATGCTCGCAAGAACTGCAAAGTACTCAGTATGAAGGTCACGAGGAAGGACCTGTGTAGAGATTTCTTGAGCACGGATACCCAATTTATCGCAGACGTATTTTTCAACGAATGGTGGGATGTTGGCAAAGTTCCCAACCGCACCAGAAATCTTACCAGCTTCCACGCCAGCAGCCGCATGCTCGAAACGCTCGATGTTGCGCTTCATTTCGCTGTACCAAGTCGCCAATTTCAAACCAAATGTTGTCGGCTCAGCGTGCACACCGTGGGTACGACCCATCATGATAGTGAACTTGTGTTCTTTCGCTTTGTCAGCGATGATGTTGAGGAAGTTTTCAAGGTCCTTGCGGATGATGTCGTTGGCTTGTTTGTATAGGTAACCATAGGCCGTATCTACCACGTCAGTAGAAGTCAAACCATAGTGAACCCACTTACGTTCTTCACCAAGCGTTTCAGAAACCGCACGTGTGAAGGCCACCACATCGTGACGCGTTTGCTGCTCGATTTCAAGAATACGGTCGATGTTAAAGTCCGCTTTTTCGCGAATCAAAGCCACATCTTCCTTAGGGATTTCCCCCAACTCAGCCCAGGCTTCGTCAGCCAAGATTTCCACCTCAAGCCAAGCACGGTATTTATTTTCTTCAGTCCAAATGTTCGCCATTTCTGGGCGAGAGTAACGTTCGATCATATTATTATTTTCCTTTCTTTTTAAAAAATTTACAAATATTATCTACTTCTATTCAAAAGCTCTTTAGCTTTCTCTATCCTCAATTGCCAACTTGCTTTTTTATCCTCTTGTGAACTCCTTAAGATTGCTTCTTCTAAAATTAAAATCTCATCTGCATATTGTTTCAAACTACGAAAAGCTTTTGAATATTCATTATATAAGGCTGGCGCGTCATATCCTAAAACTCGAGCTCTATCATATAAAGCTATAGCCTGCTCTATTTCACCTTGTTTTCTTAGTTTTTGACCTTTCTGAAACAAAGGGAATCCTTGGTCAAATGCCTTATCAAAATCATTCAAATTATTAATTTTCTCAATTGGAATTCTATTATATGAACTACGTAAAGAATTAAAACTATACGACAAACCCTCATGACTAGGTAAACTTAATTGTTTTAAATATTTCCATACATCAATTAAATGATAACATGGGATTTTGCAACCAATTCTTTCCTCTGCATTTTTCATATTTACTTCATAATTGACAACAGAGTCATCAGATAGATAAATCCAAGAAGTAACTGATTTAGCAAAGCGAGTTTTCAAAATAGTTGAATTAATTTGTTTTAACCATCTTTGGACATCTGATAAATATTTATTGAATTCTCCGCCATAAACAATTGTAGCCTCTTGTTGTGAAATACTTCCTTCAACAAAATATACTTTTTGTAGCATAGCTAGTTCAACTTCATCAAAAGGCCTGTACTGGGCTTTAAAATAATGTTCATCAATTTCGCTTGCAAATAGTACAGGCGATGTCTCAAATTTATAAGGCGGCGTTGACAAAGCAGGTCCGTATCCATTATCACGTTTAGTATCAAACGGAATAATTCTATTTGTTAATCTATGCGTTGTTTCATTTAAGATTCTTTTGATTTCTGTAGACTCGTACTCAAGAGCCTCTTCTTCTGATAAATTATCTTTTAGAATTTCTACAACTGTCTCATACTGAGATCTTATTTTCTCTGCTTCGTACGCTCTATCGTGTTTGCCGTATGCTCTATCGCCTTTCCCTTTACCAATATAGAATATTTCTCCAGTATCCTTGATTTTCCAGGCATAAACATAATACTCGTTATTAAAAGAAGTTAGCGGATTGTTTCTGTCCGTTTCTTCAATTTGAATATTATTTCTATACAATAAAGAAGAATTTTTTGACTCACAAGTAAAACAAATACCTTCTTGATTGACTCTTAAGAATATTCCTTTTTCCCCACAAACTACACACTTAGCCATTATTTTTTCTCACTCAATATCCTCTCTCCTAATCAAAAAAGATGAAGAGTTTCTACTGTATTTAAATCCGTATCCATAGATATATTATAGATGTCTAAATAATTTCCGAATATTCAGGTATCGAAACTTGTATTCATCGAACTATTCCAATAAATGAGCTAACGATTCCTTAGTTATTTCTACTCCTTCCCATAAATACGAATTCCATTAATTCTCCAAAATCTCTGAATTCATCAAAAGTACGCTCATCGTTTTCAGGAAAATATAAATTATTTAATCTATAGTATTTTTTAACTTTTTCAATATCGTTAGAGAACTTATTTTTCACAGCCTTATAATACTGTTTAGCTTCCTCTATATTACTTGAAGTAAGAACGTTATTATTTTCATAATATTTTTTTGCTTGTTCGAAATTAGAATATAGTTTGCCCGATTCATTTTTATCTGTTCTACTATCACTAATTTTGTCAAGTAATAAATCATAAACATTATCGAACTTCCACAATTGAATACTCACTGTAAATTGGGTTGCAGAAACAGGAACTCCTCTTTTAACATAGTATTCCTCAGCTTCCTCTTGATTAGGATAATGTAGTTGGAGAAGTTTACTTTTCTCATTCTCTAACCAATTCAAAGCAGTCGATTTATTAAAAGTTTTAATAATTGATAAACAATATCTATTTGCAATTTGTAGATTAGCTTCACTATCATACAAATACTTTAAAGTCTTATATCTTATAATTGGGGGCAACAACGAAAATTCACGCATAACCTGAGAGGGAGATAATAAATTCATAGGATACTTCAAAAAGTAATCAATGAACAGATAAGCATATAAATCAAATAAGCCATCTTTTACTTGATTGAGCTCATTATTAGAAAACTCTTCTGTATGTTGAGTATGTGTCCCCTCGTTTCCTAATGGACGTATTCTTTCAATTATCTTTAGTAAATCTTCTTTCCTGTTTTCTTGAAGCCTATCTAATTCGTCTCTGAAATCTCTTTGAATTGTCCCTAACATTAATTTTCTATCACTTCCAACATTAATAATCTTTCTCACTAAGATTTCTGAAAACTGCCTAATTCCACTTATTTTCCCTCTTTTTGAGCTTTCAATATAAAAAGTATCGTGAATCAAATCACCAATCATTCGTTCATATTCAAGGCTATTAAAATCTACCATATCAAGCTCCCTATTCAAATTCTTCTTTCCCAATCCACACAGATGGATAATGATCCAGCGTATTCAAATCCGTATCCAGTGGGACATCATAGATAGCTAAATAGTTTTCAGGATATTGAGCCGTTAGCTCTTCATACTTCGCTTTCACTTTTTCGTGATCGCTACTAGCATACAAAACTTCGACGACTGCCCCCGTCTTATCTTTTTCAACAAATGCGTTGACGATGAGTTGAATCATAAAACCTCCTAAATCGAAATGCCCTTCATATTTGCTTCCAGAATGGGCATCTCAACACCTAACTCCTGACCTGTCTGATAAACACTTTGACAACAGTAGAAAATGTCCTGCTTATCATTGTGCAAGGTCATAATTTTTCGGGTCAGCTCATTTTTCGCAAACATGACTTTCATGGCTTTTCCTGCTATCCAAGCCGGGATTTTGTATGGCAATAGTTCTGCTTTGTAAAGCTTCAAATTCACACCACGCGCTTCTACGACTTTCAAAGCCTCTCGAATGGCCTTGATGGCCAATGATAATTCTGAAGAACTATTCATCAAGTTCAGAGCCAATTCTTCTGGATTTTCCAGATTTCCCGAACGTGCAGCTGTCGAAGTGACACCCGCATTAATCGCCATGTGAATCCAAATCCACTCGACCATATCATGAGGCACTTCCCACTTCAAATCTGCAGAAGTCAGTAAAGTCGTCAGATCAGTATAGTTAGAAATCTGTGCTTTTTGCTCACCTTCTAGCATTAAATGGTCAAACAAGACACCATCCAAATGGTCCTCCTGCATGTGACCTCCAGCTATTGGAAAAGCCAGAATATAGTCGTAATCTCCTGCCCACTCTTGGACATCTTTTCGTGTATTCCAGAAATTGCAGAAGAAAACGAGAGTGCCTTTGATATTATTTTTTCGCAAGGTCTCCACAGCTTCTTTGACAAGCCCATGGCGCACACTCAGAAAAATAAAATCATATTCTGAATCAGCTTCTGCCACATGAACCTCATAGGTGTCGTGTTTGTTTTCACCTTTGGAATGATAGCGACCATCTAGTAGATCAACCGACAACTCCTTCGGAGCTGTACTTTTCTTACTATCTCTCAGTACGTGTTCCACTTGATGGCCTGCTTTTTGAAAGGCGTAGGCATAAGTGGTCCCGATGACTCCAAGTCCTAGAATCGCTATTTTCACTTAAAAATCAATTCCTTTCCTTCAGTAATTGTCTGGATTCTCTTGTTTAAGAAATGAGTTGAATCATATATTCCCCCCCATTCAATATAAATACTATTCTTCCTCAGAATCTTCGTAAACACAAAATTCAATCGAAAGTTTTATAGGGCGACTTGTTAATCCACAAGTCTTTATATAATCATAGACCTCATCATCATCGAGGATATGCTTTATAACTAGTCGATTATTTGTTATCTCTACAACATGAATCCCTTCTGTATCAGGAATTTCTGGAATCTCTACATCGTCCGCATAAGTAAATGTTAGAGTAGTAATATCATCTTCGAATACATCATCGAATTCTTCTACCATTTTAAAAATCTATCCCTTTCCATCAGTAGTTGTCTGGATTCTCTTGTTTAACAAAAGCGTTGACAATAATTTGAATCATAAACTGGTCTCCATTTAGCTTTAAAGATTATCATTTTCTGAGTCTTCATGTATAGAAAATTCAAATGAAATTCTCTCAGGATGTCTAGGCAGACCGTAACTACTCAGATAATCCTTAACTTCCTTCACGGAACAAGAATATTCTAAGACTAGCTGATTGCCAGCTCTGTCTAAAATATGAATCCCCTCTCTATCCGCAATCTCTGGAACAATCAAATCGTCCGTATAAGTCAGTGTTACGGTCGTTATTTCATCATCCAGCAACTCATCAAATTCTTCTGTCATTTCAAAAATCAATCCCTTTTCCAAACTCTTCAACCTTATCTGGTTCATCACTAAACAAAGTCACATGTCCCATTTTGCGGTTGTGCTTTGCTTCTAGTTTACCATATAAGTGGAGGTGAGCGCTTGGATTTTCTGTCACATATGTTTCAGCAGCTTCGACGTGTTGGCCGAGAACATTGAGCATGACAGCAGGCGCATGAAGGTGGATTGCTGGGAGTGGTGCTCCGAGAACACCCAAGATGTGGGTATCAAACTGAGAGAAGTCGCAGGCTTCAATTGAGTAGTGCCCTGAATTGTGTGGACGTGGGGCGATTTCATTGACAATGATGTCATCAGCTGTCGCAAACATTTCTACACAAAGCGTACCAGAGAGGTTCAGTTGTTCGCCGATTCGCACTGCCATGGCCTTGGCTTTTTCAGCTAGACTTTCTGAAATGCGAGCAGGCACAATGGTTTTTGAAAGAATGTTGTTGCGGTGGATATTTTCCTGAACGGGGAAAACCGTCACGTCCTTGCCATTTCCAGACACGATGACCGAAATTTCAAGATCAAAGTTGACAAATTCTTCCAAGACACAGTCTGCCGAGTCAGCTAGCGCATAGGCTTCTTCCAAATCTTCTTCTGAACGAATGACCTTCTGACCATGGCCATCGTAACCACCGGTCGCCGTCTTGAGAACATAGTTTTTCGAGAGGTCGATATCTGACAAGTCTATGCTTGAGGTCACGACCTTGTAAGGAGCCACAGTGACTTGGGCCTTGTTGGAAAGAAAGTCCTTCTCAAAAATCCGGTTTTGGGAGATACGAAGCAGGTCTGTCCCTTGTGGAAGCTGTCCTTCTTTGATAACAGCATCCAAACCATCAGCATCCACATTTTCAAATTCATAAGTGAGAACATCACAGCGATCTGCCAACTGACGAAGGGCATCCACGTCGTCGTAAGGAGCTATGATGATTTCCGCCACACGAGAGGCTGGGCAATCAGCTGCTGGATCCAAGGCAATAACCTTGTGTCCCATGTAGATAGCTGAGATCGCCATCATCTGACCGAGTTGACCACCACCGATGATCCCAATGGTTTTAGTTGAGCTCATTTGTAGACTCCTCTGCGATTTTTCCTTGTTCTTCTGCGAAATCCGCTAACGCTGTCGCAATAGCCTGGTCCTCTACCGAAAGAAGGCGGAGGGCAAAGAGGGCCGCGTTAGTCGCACCTGCTTCACCGATCGCCATAGTTGCGACAGGCACTCCACCTGGCATCTGAACGATGGAATAAAGTGAATCTACACCGCTAAGGGCACGTGATTTGACGGGTACGCCGATAACCGGAAGGGTCGTTTTAGCTGCGACCATCCCTGGCAAGTGAGCTGCGCCACCCGCACCCGCGATGATGACCTTGATGCCACGGCTACGTGCTTCTTCGGCGTGTTTGAACATGAGGTTGGGCGTCCGATGGGCGGAAACAACTTTCTTTTCATAAGCGACACCGAAGTTATCGAGGACTTCAGCAGCTTTTTGCATGGTTGCCCAGTCAGATTTTGAGCCCATGATGATGGAAATTACTGGTTTCATTTTTAATCCTTTTTCTTTTTTTGATAATGGTCTTAGGTGGTGGGGACGGAAGCAAACCTTCGGTTTCATTCCTAAACTTTGAGTCTAAGGTCTCAAAGTTTCCCCCGACCAGAACAGATGCTGTTCCGGTCTTTTCACCACGGCGACCATTATCGGGTTTAGCGACTTCGTCGCGCTATTCTTGTACTTCTACTTTATCGCCTTGCTACCGATATCATTTCGATAGAAGAGGCCTTCTGTGTTTTGTTTGTTGAGTTCGTTGTAGATAATGTTTTGGCCGTCTTTGACGGTATCTGCTGTTGTGACGAGCATGTAGACACGTCCTCCGTTTGAAAGGAGGTCTTGACTATTTTCAGCGAATTTGGCACCAGCATAGTAAGTGATGATGTCGCCCTCTGTATTGGCTGGAAGCTTGACACCCTTCTCATAAGCGAGTGGGTAGCCGTTTGATGCTACAACTACGCCCAGTGTCACACCCTTGTCCGTCCAAGTAATGGCCGGCTCTTTGCCATCCAAAATATCAGTAATATTTTGTGCAAAATCAGATGTCAAACGAGGCAAGATAATTTGTGTTTCAGGATCGCCAAAACGAGAGTTGAACTCGATGACTTTCGGTCCATCAGCTGTCAAGATTAGCCCCGCGTAAAGGACACCAAGATACGGACGACCTTCTTTGATCATGCCTTCAAGAACTGGCTTGACAATGGTGTCAACCGCTGTGTCAACCACGCTCTGTGGCAAGTGAGGAACTGGCGCATAGGCACCCATTCCACCAGTGTTAGGACCCTTGTCACCATCGTAGGCACGTTTGTGGTCCTGAGCTGTTGGCATGATGTAGAACTTGTCCCCATTGACAAAGGCAAAGAGAGAGAACTCTTCCCCGTCAAGGAATTCCTCGATGATCACACGCGCACCAGAGTCCCCAAATTTATTGTCCAAAAGCATCTCGTGAGCGGCTTCGACGGCTTGCTCAACCGTCTCCGCAACGACGACACCTTTCCCAAGAGCTAAGCCGTCTGCCTTGACGACGATTGGAGCACCTTTTTCCTCGATGTAGGCCTTGGCTTCTTCGAAATCTGAAAAAGTCCCATAGGCTGCTGTCGGAACGTCGTATTTGACCATGATTTCCTTTGCAAAATCCTTAGACCACTCAAGCTCAGCCGCAGCCTTGGTCGGACCAAAGGCTTTGAGTCCAGCCGCATTGAAATCATCCACGATACCAGCTGCAAGGGCATCATCTGGACCGATAAAGGTCCAAGCAATATCGTTCGCTTTTGCGAAGTCAATCAGCTTAGAATGTTCGGAAATTCCGATATTGATTAAATCAAGACCGTCCAATGTCATCCCGTCATTACCAGGAGCCACAAAAACCTGCTCAACGTCTCTAGACTCCAACAATTTCTTAGCAATCGCATGCTCACGACCGCCAGATCCAACAACCAAAAGTTTCATCTCGAACCTCTTTTGCGAATTATTTTATTAAATTATATCATAATCGTTCGTTTTATTCTAATGATTTCAGCAAAAGTCTCCTATTTCCAGTAGAATCCAAACATTTTTTGCTATTTTCTCCTATTTCTCATTTTTTTCCGAATAGTATAGGTGAGACCTACTAATTGACGAAAAGGAGTATTATGCAAACGATCAAAAAATTTGTCGTACTGACTTGTGCGACATGGGGGATGCAAGCCTCTATTGCCCATGCAGATCAAGCGACCAATGCGATCTATGCCGAAAAAGGGCAGCTGATGATTCATCTTGGAAATGTCCCGGATAAGTATCATAAGATCCAAGTTCCCATCTGGTCTGACCAAAATGGCCAAGATGACCTGACTTGGTATCCTGTGGAACACAGTGACAAGGGATTTGACCTACAAGTGCCATTGACCAACCATTCTGATCAAGCCGGACTTTATCATGTCCATGTCTATGGGGTGGAGGCAAATGAACAGTTAACCGGTCTTTACCCTCTCACGACCAGAGTCCAGCAAAAAGACCTCGCCTCTTCCCAACCCAAGATTACGATCACACCCATCTCCTCACAAGAATTTGAGGTAGACCTAAAGTTGTTCGAAGACGTTGACGAGATTGTATTCCCCATCTGGTCTGAAGAAAATGGGCAGGATGATTTAGTCTGGTATCCCGCAAAGAAGATCGCACCTAGACATTTCCAACTGCGCTTTCAAGCTCAAAAACACAAGGGAAGCGGGCTATTTCACCTACATGTCTATCAGAAAAGCCAGGGACAACTAAAAGGGCTATTCCCCACTACATTTCAAGTAGAAAAGGCAAAGCCAAAGCTCACTCCACTCGCGACACATCCGGGAAACACCTACCCCATTGGTGAGTGCACCTGGGGAGCCAAAGAATTAGCCCCTTGGGCCCACAACTGGTGGGGAAATGGCGGCATGTGGGCAGCTAGCGCACGCGCTGCGGGATTCCGGACAGGAGACACTCCAGAGGTCGGTGCCATCGCCTGTTGGGACAATGGGGGATATGGCCATGTTGCCTTGGTTACAGACGTCGAACATGACCAAAAAATTCAGATCCAAGAGGCTAACTACAACGGCCATCGCTATATCGACAACTTCCGTGGTTGGTTCGATCCAACCAACCCCATCTGGGGAACCGTCACCTACATCTACCCAGATTAAGGTCTTCATAACCAGCAGAAAGGGAGTGGGAAAGAACTCAGACTATTTAAAAAAGGTTGAAAAGGTTCCCCAAACCTTTTCAATCTTCCCACCCCGCACAGCTTCAACAGTCTGGGAGACTGTTGAAGGTTGTGGATAAAGGAAACTT
>NZ_KV811505.1:101850-121535 GCF_001813105.1 Streptococcus sp. HMSC072C09
GTTGAAGGTTGTGGATAAAGGAAACTTTGTTTCCTTCATTAGGTTATCTTTGGAGCTTAAAAAGCGAAAAAAGATTTAGGAAACTTGCTTCGCAAGTCCTATCCGCCACCTCAAAGCAGTGCTTTGAGCAATCAACCACTGCGTCTTGCAGTTATTCCTATCAAACATCAAAGGCTGGACATTTTCGCCCAGCCTTTTTGATTAATGTCTAAAATGTCTGACTCCTGTAAAGATCATGGTCAAGCCGTATTTATCAGCCGCTTCGATTGACTCTTGGTCACGAACTGATCCACCTGGCTGGATGATCGCTTTAATCCCTGCTTTAGCGATTTCTTCCACATTATCTGCAAATGGGAAGAAGGCATCTGAAGCAAGAACAGCACCATCAAGATGGTCTTTGGCTTGGTCAATAGCGATGCGGACTGAAGCCACACGGTTGGTTTGACCTGGGCCAACACCAAGTGTCATGTGGTCGTTGGTCACGATAATACCATTTGATTTCACATACTTGATAGCTTTCCAAGCAAACTCAAGAGCTGTCGCTTCTGTCTCAGTTGGTTGGCGTTTGGTAACCACTTGCCAGTCAGCTGGACTTTCTTTCACAACGTCTTGGTTTTGAACGAGGAGACCACCAACAACACCAGTGTATTCTGCTTCCACTTCACTAGCATCTTGAGCGTCAAATGGTAGCTCAAGAATCCGCAAGTTTTTCTTCTTGGTAGTCAAGATTTCAAGCGCTTCGTCTGTGTAGCTTGGTGCAATGATGATTTCAAGGAAAACACCATGCATCTTCTTAGCTGTCGCAGCATCTACCTCGCGGTTGAGAACGACGATACCACCGAAGATGGATACTGGGTCAGACTCATAAGCGTAGTCCCAAGCAGTTTCGATGTCGTCAGCTTGACCAATCCCACATGGGTTCATGTGTTTCAAGGCCACAACGGTTGGACGGTCTTTGAAATCACGGATGATCCGGATAGCGGCATCCGCATCACGGATATTGTTGAAGGACAATTCTTTCCCATTCAACTGTTTAGCGGAAGCAATAGAGTAATCCGTTGGCAAAGCTTTTTGATAGAAGTCTGCATCTTGTTGAGGATTTTCCCCGTAACGCATTGGTTGCTTAAGATCATAAGTCAAAGTGAGTTTTTCAGGTTTTTCTTCACCCACTTGAGCAGTGAAATATTCTGCGATCAAAGCATCATAGGCTGCTGTATGACGGAAGACTTTCGCTGCCAAACGTTGGCGAGTTTCGTAACTTGTTTCGCCGTTTGCTGCCAATTCGTCAAGCACCACAGCATAGTCAGCAGGGTCTACCACAACCGTTACGCTAGCGTGGTTTTTCGCTGCTGAACGAAGCATGGATGGTCCACCGATATCGATGTTTTCAACCGCGTCAGCGTAAGTTACGTCTGGTTTGAGAATCGTTTCCTTGAATGGGTAAAGGTTGACCACAACAAGGTCGATCAACTCGATATTATTGTCCTTAGCAGCCTCTAGGTGACTATCGAGGTCACGACGAGCGAGCAGACCACCGTGGATATTTGGATGAAGAGTCTTCACACGACCGTCCATCATTTCTGGGAAACCAGTCACATCGTCGATGGCAATGGTATCTACCCCAGCATTGTCAAGGGCAATTTTAGTCCCACCTGTTGAGATGATGTCCCAACCGAGTTTTTTGAGTTCTTGGGCAAATTCAACAATACCCGCTTTGTCTGAAACACTAATTAGTGCGCGTTTAGTCATTCTATTCCTCTTTCTTTAGATCCAACCGCATAGCGACTTCGTTATTTTCTTCTATAAATCTTGTTTCCTGAAAACCCAAACTAGTCAGCAGGTACTTCATTTTTTCATTTCCAACTACATAATCTGCGATAATATGATTGCAAGCTCTATCCATCTGAGCCTCTTTGATCAGAGCTTCCAAGGCTTTTCGTCCATAACCTTTTCCTTGGTACTGCTGGCCAATCATTATCCGCCAGATAAAGTATTCTGCCTCATCCTTATCTATTTCCAACAGTAGAAAACCAACTACTAGCTCATTCCAATAGATTGCCATTGGAAACACATCCCCATTCTCTCGGTAGAGCCATGCGTCAGCTAAAGAACGCACATTGGGAGCTACAAAACGTGCTCGTTCATCAGCTTCAGATATTTTCAAATCCAGCACTGCCTGAAAACTGCTCTCATCTACTAACTTCAGATTAATCATTTTTCTCCTACCAAGATTACACAATCAAAACTTGATTTCCTTCTTACCTTCTCTCCACTCCCAAACGTTCCAAGACTTCTGGATAGAGTTTGTACTCTGTTTCATGGATGCGAGTTTCGAAAGTATCAAGGGTATCCCCTTCAAGGCGCGGCACGCGGACTTGTTTGATAACCTTACCAGTATCCACACCAGAATCCACCCAGTGAATAGTCACACCGCTCTCAGCAACACCTGCATTCCAAGCATCCTCAATGCCATGAGCACCTGGAAATTCAGGGAGATAAGCCGGGTGAATATTGATGATACGGCCTTCATAAGCTGCTAGCAAGGTTGGGCCAACGATTTTCATATAACCCGCCAAACAAACCAAGTCAATCTGGTGTTCATCCAAGAGTTTGACGATAGCTTCTTCATAAGCTGCTTTATTGTCAAATTCCTTGAGTTCATAGGCATGACTCACCACACCAAGATTTTTGGCCCGTTCTAAGACATAGGCATCACGATGATCTGAAAAAACAAATTCTACTGGAAAGTGTTCTGCAATCACCTGAAAGTTTGAGCCATTGCCAGAGGCAAAAACAGCGATTTTCATATTCGATACAAAGGGACGTTTCGGCTAGCCGAACAGTTTCGTAGAAAAATAGGAAATCATTGCTGGGTGCTTACCCACAGAATGATTTCTCTTTTTTCCTAGAAAATGAGTCCCGTGTTCAGTTAGGCTTGCTAACTAAACATTCCTTTCTACAATTTCTCCGTATAAAATGGTGATAGCACCATTATTTAATCACCACACTTGCGCCATCTTTCTTCACAATCCGACCGATTTCATAAACAGGTTCGTCAAGAAGTTCTTTGACACGTTCCACATTTTCTGGTTTCACTGCAAGCATGAGACCAATCCCCATGTTGAAGATTTCAAACATTTCTTCATGTTTAATTTGGCCATATTTTTCAAGAGCTTTGAAAATTGGAAGAACTGGGACTTTGCTTTCGTCAATTTCAGCAGCCAAGTCATCTGAGAACATACGTGGTACATTTTCGATGAAACCACCACCTGTGATGTGGGCAATTCCGTTGACCAATTCTTCTTTGATGAGTGGCAATGCTGCTTTGACGTAGATACGAGTTGGCTCCAAAAGAACGTCTTTAAGTTTCTTCCCTTCCAATTCTGGGAGAACTTCTTCACCTGTGTAATCCGCAAAGACACGACGAACAAGTGAGTAACCATTTGAGTGGATACCGCTTGAAGCAAGTCCAAGAATCACATCCCCTTCAGCTACTTTTGAACCGTCAATGATTTGAGATTTTTCTGCAACACCGACAGCAAACCCAGCCAAATCATAGTCATCTTCACCATACATACCAGGCATTTCAGCCGTTTCTCCACCGATAAGGGCTGCACCAGCCTGCACACAACCTTCTGCAACACCAGCAACGACTTGCTCTAATTTAGCAGGTTCATTTTTACCAGTTGCGATATAGTCAAGGAAGTAAAGGGGCTCCGCACCTGCAGCGATGATATCGTTAACACACATAGCCACACAGTCTTGACCGATCGTATCGTGTTTGTCGTACTTAATAGCAAGCATGAGTTTAGTACCGACACCATCTGTACCTGAGATCAAAACGGGCTCTTTGACACCTGTTTTTGAAAGGTCAAACATGCCACCGAAGCCACCGAGAGCTCCCATAACACCTGCGCGTTCCGTACGAGCCACGTGTTTTTTGATCCGTTCAACAACTTCATAACCTGCTTCAACATCCACACCAGACTGCGCATACGCATTTTTATTTGTCATTTGTTTCATTCCTTTTCTTTTGCACTGCTCTTAATAGAAAGAAGTATGTTCTTTCAAACTTTCCACATAGCGTTCTTCGTAGTCATACAAAGGCGTTGGATATTTTCCATCAAAGTAAGCCACACAAAGACCGCCATTTGGAGCATCTGTATCAATTCCAATAGAATCAATCAAGCCATCGATTGACAAATACGTCAAGCTATCTGCACCAATGATATCGCGTGTTTCCTCTACTGTATGATTGGCAGCAATCAATTCCTTACGTGTTTGAATATCGATCCCGTAGAAACATGGGTAGGCAAGGGCTGGGCTACCGATTGCTACGTGGACCTCTGTAGCTCCTGCTTCTTTCAATAGCTTCACAATTCGACGTGATGTTGTCCCACGTACGATAGAATCATCAATCATGACAACCCGTTTGCCTTTCACGACACCGGATACGGCAGAGAGCTTCATCCGAACCCCTTGCTCCCGTAGTTCTTGTGTTGGTTGAATAAAGGTCCGTTGGGTATATTGGTTTTTAATCAAGCCCATTTCATTTGGTAGGCCAGATTCTTCCGCAAATCCCATGGCTGCGCTAAGTGAAGAGTTCGGTACACCGACCACAATATCTGCTTCATGTTTGAATTCACGTGCCAATTGAGCCCCCATACGTTTACGAGCTGTATGGACATTGACCCCTTGGATATTGGAGTCTGGGCGGGCAAAGTAGATATACTCCATTGAGCAAACAGCCAATTGAGTATCTGTTGTATACGTATCATAAGTGATGCCATTATCATCGATAATTACGACTTCACCCGGATTTACATCCCGAATCCACTCTGCTCCAACCACTTCAAAGGCACAGGTTTCAGATGAAACCACAATAGCTCCGTTGGCCATTTTCCCAATCGAAAGAGGACGGAAACCATTTGGATCCAAGGCCGCAATCAGCTTATCTTCCAGCATGAGAAGATAAGCAAATCCACCTTTCACCGTGTTCAAGGCTTCTTTCACCTTACCCATGAAAGAGGGGTTGTGGCTCCGACGAATCAAGTGAGCCAAAATTTCTGAGTCAGAAGTTGAGCTAAAGATCGCCCCGTTATTTTCCAACTCCCGTTTGAGGGACTTAGCATTGGTCAAATTCCCGTTGTGGGCTAGTCCAAACTGGGTATCATGAAAGCGAAAGAGGAAGGGCTGGATGTTATCCACCGAAGCTTCCCCAGCTGTCGCATAGCGAACATGGCCAATCGCTCCCGTTCCTGTTAACTTATCCAAGTTAGCAGGATTTCGAAATACTTCTGAGAGAAGACCCGTATCACGATACCGTTTTAGTTGACCCGCATCATTCGAAAGGATCCCCGCCCCTTCTTGACCACGGTGTTGAAGACTGTGTAATCCGAAATAAGTCAGTTTTGCAGCATCTGGGTGTCCCCAGATCCCAAAAATACCACATTCTTCATTAAGAGATTTAACTTCGTATGTCATTTTGTATACCTTTTATTTTCCAGTAAAGTATTTAACCGCTGATGCAAAGAGATGTTGATCTTTATTTCCTGGAATATTTTGGAAGAGACCGTTTTCGAAACGTTCTGAGTGACCCATCTTCCCAATAATTTGACCGTTCTTACTTGTGATACCTTCAATCGCATTGACAGATCCGTTAGGATTATATTTTGAATCCATGCTTGGTTTCCCTTCGAAGTCAACATATTGGGTAAAGATTTGACCATTGTCACGAAGCTCTGCGAATTCCTCAGCTGTCACGACAAATTTCCCTTCACCGTGTGATACTGGAATGGCATGGATGTCACCAACTTCTACTCCGGCAAGCCATGGTGAATTCGTGTTGGCAATCCGTGTTTCCACCATTTTAGCCACGTGTTGGTTGGCATCATTGTAGAAGAGGGTTGGACTCGTGCTGCTTGCATCTTCAAAGTTACCGTATGGAAGAAGACCTGATTTAACAAGGGCTTGGAATCCGTTACAGATACCGATGATCAAACCACCTCGTTCGATGAAGCTATCAATGGCTGCACGTACTTTTTCATTGAGCAAGATGTTCACGATAAATTTAGCTGATCCATCTGGTTCATCCGCTGCTGAGAAGCCACCTGCAAAGAAGATAATGTTAGCTTTTTCGATATTGTCAACCATAGTGTCAACAGACTTGACAATAGCTTCTTCATTCAGTGTGACAAATGGTACCAAGTTGACTTTTGCACCTTCTTTTTCAAAGGCCTTAGCTGAATCGTACTCAGAGTTAGTACCTGGGAATACTGGGATGTAAACCACTGGTGTATCAACTGTTTCTTTAGCTTTGATCACAGCATCTGATGCCACAGCTGGTACTTCTTCCAACTCAGTTGCCTGTGCAAATTCCGTTGGGTAAACTTCTTCCAATTTACCTTGGAAAGCGCTGTCAAGTTTATGTCCATCAAGCGTTACACCATTGACAGTAAGTGTAAAGTCAGCTGCTGTTTTTCCGATCGTAGCAACACCTGCAATTTCTTCAGGCGAAGTGAAAACGAATCCACCCAATTGGGCTGTCAAGCTAGTGTCAAGATTATCTAATTCAACATTAGCTCCGATATGGTTCCCAAATGTTGCAAGGGCAAGAGCTTCAACCACACCACCATATTTAACAGCTGATGCAGCTGTCACTTTGTGGTCAGCTTGGATGGCTTCAAATTGAGCAAAGTTAGACTTGATAAGTTCGAAGTCAATTTCTTGTGCCAAAGTTTGACCAGGAATGTAGTAAATATTTTCACCAGCAGCTTTGAATTCTGGAGAAAGAACCTTACGGCTATCCGCAGTTGTTACCCCAAAAGCAACCAAGGTTGGTGGTACTGTCAATTCTTCAAAGGTACCAGACATAGAGTCTTTACCACCGATAGATGGCAAACCAAGTTGAATCTGAGCTTCGATTGATCCAAGGAGAGCTGAGACTGGTTGACCAAAACGCTCTGCTCGTTTATCCATACGCTCGAAGTATTCCTGATAAGAGAAACGAGCCTTAGACCAGTTTGCACCAGCAGCAACCAAACGAGCTGTGGCTTCGATGACCGCATAAGCAGCGCCATGATATGGAGACCATTCTGCTACATAAGGGTTGAATCCTTGCGCCATAACAGATGCAGTTGTTGTCACGCCATGTTGGACTGGCAATTTCTGTACAGAAGCTTCCGTTGGTGTGATTTGGTAGCGACCACCAAGTGGGTGATTGACTGTTGAACGACCAACCGAGCTATCAAAGATGGTTTGTAAACCTTTTTGACTGGCATGGTTCAAGTCAGCCAAGACCTCAAGAGTATCCGCTTCAAGGGTTTCAGCAGATGTTTGACGTTCTTCTGGAAGCTTGACATCCTTGTCAACCACCTTAGCATCTACAACCACACGTACACCGTTTGTATCAAGGAAACGACGTTCCAAATCAACGATTGTTTCACCATTCCAGTGCATGACAAGATTTGGTTTCTCCGTTACTGTTGCAACGACAACAGCATCAATATTTTCTTTGTTACATTCAGCAACGAAGGCGTCTACATCTTCTGGACGAACCACCACAGCCATCCGTTCTTGAGACTCAGAAATGGCAATTTCTGTACCGTTCAAACCTTGGTATTTCAATGGCACTTTGTCTAAATCAATTTCAAGACCATCTGCCAATTCACCGATAGCCACACAGACACCACCAGCACCAAAGTCATTTGATTTTTTGATCAGACGCGTCACTTCCCCATTACGGAAAAGACGTTGAATCTTACGTTCTTCGATGGCGTTCCCTTTTTGAACCTCAGCACCAGCTGTTTCAACAGATTCAACCGTTTGAACTTTAGAAGAACCTGTCGCACCACCGACACCGTCACGTCCAGTTTTACCACCGAGCAAGATAATCACATCACCTGCTTCAGGTTTTTCACGGACCACATTTTCCTTAGGAGCCGCACCGACAACTGCACCTAGCTCCATACGTTTTGCAACGAAACCTGGGTGGAAGTATTCTCGAACATAGGTTGTGGCAAGACCAATTTGGTTACCGTATGAAGAATAACCGTGAGCTGCTGTTTTAGAAATCACTTGTTGCGGCAATTTACCAGCGCGGGTTTCTGAAATTGGAGCTGTGATATCACCAGCACCTGAGATACGCATGGCTTGATAAACGTAGGAACGACCTGACAATGGGTCACGAATGGCACCACCGATACAAGTAGCCGCTCCACCAAATGGTTCAATTTCCGTTGGGTGGTTGTGAGTTTCGTTTTTGAACATGAGAAGCCATGGTTCTTTCACACCATTGACATCCACTTCAATTTCAACAGAGCAGGCATTGATTTCATCAGACACTTCCATGTCATCCAAACGACCATTGGCACGCTCATAACGACCAAAAATAGTCGCCATATCCATCAAGGTTTGAGGTTTTTCGGTACGTCCCAACTCATCACGCATGGCAATATACTTGTCATAAGTCGCTTGCAATTGTTTTTGGAATTTAGAAGCTGAGAAGTCGATGTTTTTCAACTCAGTCTCGAAAGTCGTGTGACGGCAGTGGTCAGACCAGTAAGTATCCAACACCTTCAACTCAGTCTCAGTTGGCACACGTCCAATAGACTTGAAGTAATCTTGAATGAAAAGAAGGTCATCCACTTCCATGGCCAATCCTTGCTCAGCCTTATACTGTGCAAAATCTTCTGCCGTATAAGTTTCAAAGAAATTCAAACTTGGAATGGTCTTGTCAGACTCAGAGAAATCCTGTTTCGCAATGCCAACAGTGATGTCTTTGAAACGAGAATCCACTGGGTTCAAGAGGTAGTTTTTGACAGCTTCCAACTCATTCGCATCAATATCCTTGTTAACTAAGTACAGTTGCGCTGTGTTCACCGTTACATCATTTGAACTACCAAGCAAAAGCAAAGCTTCTTGTGAAGATGCCGCACGTTGGTCAAATTGACCAGGCAAACTTTCGATCGCAAAGAAAGCATGCTTCTCAAGATCAGCCTGAACCGCAGCTTCATCCAAAACAGTATCGGTCACTTGCTCAGAGAAGATGTGTTTTTCCGCACGCGCAAACAAGTCCTCTGCCAAACCAAAAACATCGTAAACCTGAACAATCCGAAGATCCTTCAAGGTTTTCAACTGAAGATTATGCTGTAATTCTTTTACTAAAGAGTCCGATTTCACACGAAAATCAGCTTTTTTCTCAACGAAAATACGTTTATCCATTTTATTTCCTTTATCTATTTCTACTTAAAGATTGTAGTGAAGACCAAGTATTCTATTTGTAAAAGGCTACTTCAATCCTTGCAATTTTTCCAATACAACTTCATAAACATCTATCAAGCTACCAAGATTACTTCAAGCCCTGTAATTTCTCCAACACAACCTGATATACATCCGTTAAACTGCCCAAATCTCTACGGAAAACATCCTTGTCCATATGGTGCCCTTCAGCATCCCAAAGGCGGCAGTTATCTGGAGAGAATTCATCCGCCAAGATGATCTTGCCATCCTTATCAAAACCAAATTCCAATTTGAAGTCAATCAAGCGAAGACCAATTTGTGCAAACCAATCCTTCAGCAATTCATTGATACGACGCGTTTCTTCCTTAATATAAGCAATTTGTTCATCATTGGCAATATCCAAAAACTTCACATGCTCATCATTGATGAATGGGTCATCCAACTCATCGTTCTTGTAGTAAAATTCAACGATTGGAGTTTTCAATTCCAAACCTTCTTCCACGCCAAAACGTTTAGAAAAGGAACCCGCAGTCACGTTACGAAGAACAACTTCCAAAGGAATAATTTTTACTTTCTTGTTGAGTTGTTCTGTGTCAGAAATACGTTCGATAAAGTGAGTAGCTACACCCGCAGCATTCAATTTTTCAAAAATAAGAGACGAAATCTGATTATTTAGCACACCTTTTCCTTTAATAGTCTCTTTACGAGCCCCATTTAGCATGGTTGCCTGGTCCTTATAGACCGACTTAATCACATGTTCGTCCTCAGTAGTATAGATATCCTTAGCTTTTCCAGTATAAATAAGTTGATTGGTCATGACTTTGTTCGCCTTTCGTATTTTATCACCTTCATTCTATCACATACAAAGTGTATTTTCAATAAAATTCCGTACAATATAAGCAGAATCCGAATAAAAAGAACAGAAAAAAAGACCATCCAGAATAATCTCTGAACGATCCCTTTTTCATTAGTGACCAGCAGTTCGTTTTTCGATATAGTCGACAACATCCCCTACTGTGTTAAATTCATCAATAGCCTTGTCCGGAATCTCAATTTGGTATTCATCCTCAAGATTGATAATAAATTCCATCAATTCAACAGAATCCGCCTGTAAATCCTTACGTAAGTCAGATTCCAAAGATACTTGAAAGTCTGGACCCTTGCGATCTTTGAGAAATTCCTCAATTGTAACTAAAATTTCGTTTTGTTTACTCATACATTACCCTTCCTTCGATAATTCCTTCACTGATTTTCCAACAACATCTGTCTCTAACATGGTCCGAATCTGACGAATCGTGCTATAGACAGCTTTGGCATCACTCGAACCATGCGTTTTAACAACAGGTGCTTGAAGACCAAACAAGACCGCTCCTCCAACATCTGAGAAATCCAAGGTTTGCTTCAATGATTTCAAACGGTCCTTGAGCAGAAAAGCTCCTAATTTCGCCTTCCAGTTTCCTGTGGCAATTGCTTGTTTCAATTGCTTCAAGATCCCAAAAGCCGTTCCTTCCATCGTTTTCAAGACAGCGTTTCCCGTGAAACCATCCGCCACAACGACATCAGCAACGCCATCCATCAAGTCACGCGCTTCCACGTTTCCAACAAAATGAATCGACTCATCCTCAGATAACAATTGGTAGGTTTCCTTGCGCAAAGGATCTCCCTTACTAGCTTCTGTCCCATTGTTCAATAGACCCACGCGTGGTTTTTGAATCCCACGAACATTCTCAGCATAGTAAGACCCCATCACAGCATACTGATGCAAGTGCTCTGGTGTATTTTCCGCATTGGCCCCTAAGTCTAGCATATCATAGCCACGACCATCAACCGTCGGAAGTGTCGACATCAAACCTGGGCGTTCCACCCCTTTGATGCGGCCAACGATAAAGAAACCAGCCGCCAATAGCGCACCTGTATTTCCTGCAGATAGCATGGCATTGACCTTACCATCCTTCACATCCTTGGCAGCTAAGACCATCGAAGCCTGTTTTTTCCGACGAATGGCCCGCGTTGGCTCATCATCTGAATCGATTTTTTCTTCCGTATGCACAATCGATACACGTTCTGTTGCGGTTAAATAGTCTTTTATTTTTGCCTCATCGCCATACAAGACAATCTCAATATCATCAAAATCACGAATGGCTTGATTCACACCTTCTACCAAGGCTTGAGGTGCATTATCGCCCCCCATTGCATCTACTGCAATTTTTTTCATGTTTCACCTCCAGATGAATCTTTCATAATCGCTCCCCAATCACTCAAGGAATCGATAAACTTTTTAGCTTTTAAATGGATCCCTACATACTCCTCATACAACTGATCAATTGCCTGACGCAGAGCTGCTTTCATCTCCGCTTGTAGAGAAATCGACTCTAACTCACTGAATCGTACTGCTTGGAATTGATCCAATAAATAGAGAACATTTGGATGCCAGTGAGCGCGTCTCTCATCCTGATCATAGTGATCCGGACAAAGGACACCACTATACCGGAAGGAGTAGTCAAAAGGAAGACCAACCCGATGACAGAAACAGCATTCATGCAGATTCAAGATAACTCCTAATCGTGATAGAATCTGAATCTCAAAAATATTGGTCAAAACCTCATAATCCAATCCCTCTTCCATCAAAGACAAGGTCTTTTCCAAAAAAGCAAACAGGGCCGGATCCACCTGATTATCCTGAATACTTGCATCTGCAAGCGCCAGAACATAGGTCGCATAAGAAAGGGCAAAAAGATCTGCATTGATTTTCTTATAAACCTGTACATCTTGAAAATCATCAATATAACTCAACCCATCATCATTGATTTTCAACAACATATCTGCCGTTACCAATGGTTGCAACATGGGATTCAATCGTGATTTTCCCGCATGTTTCACAAAAAACATCCGCTTACCTGACTTCTCCGTGAAGATTTTGACCAATTTGTCATCCTCACGAAATTCCCGATTATACAGCACAATGCCCCGGGTCTCAATTGACTCCAGCATGTTCTTCCATATACTCCTTCAAGCGTTTCATAGCTTCCTTGATAACTTCCATACTGGCTGCATACGACAAGCGCACATAGCCTTCGCCATATTGACCAAAAGCAGCCCCAGGAATGAAAGCAACCGCTTTTTCACGCGCAAAATCTTGTAAGAAAGCAAAGGAATCCTGATTGTAACCAGCTGGGATTTTAGCAAAAATATAAAAGGCTCCATCTGGCTTAATCATCTCAAACCCAAGCGCGGACATCTTTTCAATAATATAATCCCGACGTTTCACATATTCCTGCTTCATCGGCTCTGCATCATCCCGACCAGCAGTCAAGGCCTCAATCGCAGCATACTGGTTCATCGTTCCAGCAGCCGTTACCAAATACTGATGACTCTTGATGAGTTGAGCCGTCAATACAGCCGGAGCAAAGATAAAGCCAAGTCGCCAGCCTGTCATGGCATGAGACTTAGACAAACCATTAATGACAATGGTCTGCTCAGGAATGAAGGATGCCATAGAGACATGCGCTTCTCCAGTATAAGTTAGCTCTGAATAAACTTCATCACAAATCACAAAAACTTCATATTTTTTTAGGACAGCAGCCAATTCTGCCATCTGGTCGCGCGAATAAGTGACACCCGTTGGATTAGCTGGATAATTGAGAATAACAGCCTTCAATTTTTCACCCTGCTCTAGAATCGCCTTTTCCAACTTTTCAGGCGTCAAGACAAAACGATCTGCTGTCGTATCAATTTCGACAATTTCTGCCCCAACCAAATTCACAATGGGTTCATAACCAGGATAAGCTGGCGCTGGGAGTATCACTACATCCCCAGGTTCCAAGATCGCTGTCAAGGTGGCAGATAGGGCTTCAGTCGCACCAATCGTCACCAATATCTCATCCTCAGGACGGTAGTGAATACCATACTTATCAGCCACAAACTGACTCGCAGCCTCACGCAAAGCCAATAAACCACTCATCCCAGTGTAATGGCTAAAATTCGCATCAATGGCAGCCTTTCCTGCTTCTTTTACATGTTCAGGAGTTGTAAAATCCGGTTCCCCCAAAGTCAAACGCAAGACACCAGGAATGGAAGAAATTGATTGATCGAACTGACGAATCAAAGATACTTCAATCCGATTCAGATTTTTATTAAATCGTTTCGTTAAATCCATAGAACACCTCCAAAAACACTTATATTCATTATACTATAAATAGGACCCCATCGCAAAGGAACAAGCCAGATCCCCATCTTTTGCTTACTACCGAAGGACATTTCAAAAATCCTTCCATACAAAAAAGACTTAGCAATGCTAAGTCTTTCAAGTCATTATTGTTGGCCACGTGTTGCCACATATTTCAATTGATCTGCATGTTTTGCCACAAAATCCTTCATTTCTGAATCAGGAATTTGACGAAGGTAGAGGTTAGAACGAATGGTTTCATCCTCTTCACGGCAAGTTGACAATACTAAATACTTATCAGATGCTTTGATCTTGATATTAGGGTTCTTCGTACGAGCTGACTCATAGATATTCTTCAACTGAGTGGTGAAATCTTTATCATCTTTAAAGCTTGTACGGTAGAAAGCAGTGTCTTCTGGGACAATAACCAAGCCCATCACTTCATAGTAATATTTCCGCTCTGGTGTCTCAATCACAACATACGGATGTTGGTCCAAATACTCTTGTTTGTCATAGTAGTTGACGTCGTTAAACATGCGGTGATCGCCGACCTTACTACCACGAGCATGACCAAACAGCCAAGTCAAACGATCACTAAAGTCTTTCTTGTTATCCATATCCATGAAGACTGTCCCCATGTATGGCTCATTCCCACCATCAAACGTCTTATTCAAATAAGTTTCATTATCAGTGGTTTGGACAACAGGTTCATCTAACTCAGTACCCGGTGCGTAGACATAAGCAATTGTCTCAGGGTTAACAGCTGTTAACTGAGCAAAACGATTTTTCAGATAATCTTTTTCTTCTTGACTTGGTTCATATTTAGTTTCTTGCTTGGTTGAACTTGTTCCAGTTGTCTTTTTAGCTGTGCTAGATGACTTGCTTCCTCCAAAAGGATTAAAGAAAATAAATCCAGCAACAAGCACAACAACTGCAACAAGAGCAGCAATCACAAGGCCAAATTTAGTTGAACTTTTTTCCCCAGCTCTTTTCATTGATCGATCTCCTCTTGATGATTTTTTCTAAAAAATAACACTGAACCCGAGGGTCCAGTGATATTTTACGAGCTAATTAATAATCAAATTATTTAACTGCGCTTGTTTTTGGAAGAGCTTTACCAGCTTGAGCTGAAGCTGCTTTACCATTTTTAGAAGCTTTAGCTGCATCTTCTGATTTTTGAGCTTCTGCTTTAGCTTCTGTTTTAGATTGGTTGTTGTCAGAAGCTTTTACTTCTTTAGAGTTTGTGTTGATTGTTGCAGCACGGTCATCCAATTTGTATGGAAGTGTTACTGAACCGTTAGTGTACATATCAGCAGTAACTGTTACTGAACCAGTAGCTGTTACAAGTTCTTTAAAGTCGTTAGCAGTAGTACCTACACGGTATTCTACAACATCACCTTGGTTGAACAAACGTGGAGCTTCAGCATCACCACTTTGGTCAGTTACAGCAGAACCGATTGCAAAACCATTCAACATGAAGTCGATAGTTGCACCTGGAACTGGGCGTCCACCACCATCAAGAACAGTTACACGAACGTGTTTGTTTGTATCAGCTGTTTTAATTGTGATTGGTGCTTCAGTTTTACCAGCGATAACAGCATCAGGAGTGTTACCAAAACGGTTGTTGTCGCCTTTATCTGTTTCTGCTGCAGGTTTAACTGTATTATCAGTTGGGTAACCTGTCCAAGTACGTGGATCTGATGCAAAAGCTGGTGCTGCTGTTGCAAATACTGCAAGAGCTGCTACTGATGATAATAAAACTTTTTTCATTGTTTTATCTCCTTTTTTCTTTTCAAAAATTATTCGTTACTTCGTAACTATGACTAGTATACTAGGATATTCTTCCTATGTCAAGACTTTTCTTTAATTTTTTAAAAAAAATTTAAGGTTTTGACCTATTTGAAAGATAAAATTACGAATTCGTAACACTTCTAAACGAATCCTATTTCACAACTCCATTTTTAGGCAGTCGTTTCTTGGGCAAACTAGGATCAGCCTTTGCTTCTAATTCTTGAGCTGCTCGAACCAGTTTTTTCCGTTTCTTTTCTTTTTTTAGATTTTCCAACCATTTTCTGATTTCCATTTGTATATCCTCCTAAATAAAAGAGACCAGTTACCCAGCCTCCTTATTGTTAACATTTTTTGGCATTTCCGATTTCAAATAGAGGGGAAAGAGGACGATTTTCATGGATGCGAACAATGGCCTCAGCAAGGAGTTTCGCAATCGAAATTTGCTCAATCTTATCAATCAATCGATCTTCTGGTAGATAAATCGTATCCAATACAACCAGCTTCTTAATAGCTGATTTTTGAATGTTGTCCATCGCTGGGCCTGATAAAACTGGGTGCGTACAGCTTGCATAAACCTCTACAGCTCCTGCTTCAGCAAGGGCATCCGCCGCATGACAGATTGTCCCAGCTGTATCAATCATATCATCAATCAAAATACAAGTCTT
Source organism: Streptococcus sp. HMSC072C09 (assembly GCF_001813105.1). Lineage (NCBI taxonomy): Bacteria > Bacillati > Bacillota > Bacilli > Lactobacillales > Streptococcaceae > Streptococcus > Streptococcus sp. HMSC072C09. The sequence continues at coordinate 117,712 of NZ_KV811505.1, forward strand.
GCCTTCAACACTCCCAATGATATTCATCACTTCACTCGTATTCATCTTATCGACACTTCGACGTTTATCAATAATCGCAATTGGTGTCTTCAAAAATTCAGCTAATTTCCGAGCACGAGTCACACCACCATGGTCTGGACTGACAACAACATAGTCTTTTCCAATCATCCCGCGACGTTCAAAAAAGTCGGCGATCAAAGGCGCACCCATCAAGTGGTCAACAGGAATATCAAAGAAACCTTGAATCTGAGCGGCATGCAAATCAATTGTCAAGAGGCGATCAACTCCAGCAACCTCAAGCATATTGGCTACCAACTTAGAAGTGATTGGTTCACGGGCTCGAGCTTTCCGGTCTTGACGAGCATAGCCGTAATATGGCATCACCACATTAATGGATTGCGCACTAGCCCGTTTCAACGCATCTACCATAATCAAAATTTCCATAAGATTATCATTAACCGGTGAGCTAGTGGATTGCAAAATATAAACATCTTTCCCACGGATTGATTCTTCAATATTAACCTGAATTTCTCCATCAGAAAATTGACGAACCGTTGACTTTCCAAGCGGTAGTCCCATTTCGCGAGACACACGTTGAGCCAATTCTTGATTTGACGACAAAGCAAAGAGCATTAAATCAGAAAATGACATGATTTCCTCCAGTAAAATCTAAAAACCATATTGTACAGTCAGCACAAATTTCTCCTGTAAACATTTTATCGCTTTTTAAGCAAATATTCAAATATTAATTTATGGAAAATACAAAATCCGGCTCTACCGACACTATTTCAAAAAAAGAAGCAGAACAACTGTCCTGCTTCATGGTAATTCTTAGTTTGGATAGATATAAGTTACAGTACCTTGAGCTGTTGTTGGGTTGAACCAACCACGGTAATTTCCAATACTACGGATACCGTTGTAGTTAGATTCAGAAACTTGGATACTTGTTGTAGATTGAACAGCTGTAACGACTGCTACGTGTCCATATCCACCATCATTCCAACATGCAATAGCACCAACTTGTGGTTGAGATCCTGTACGGAATCCTGCTGCTGCTGCACTTGCTGCCCATTGTCCACCATTACCCCAGTAATCACCTGCCCATGGAGCCAATGTCTTCGCACCCCATGTACATTCACCAACTGGATAAGATGATGCAGATGTACTATAAGTTGGACGAGAAGTAGTTGCTACTGGTGCTACCGCTGCTTGAGTTTGAACAGCAGGTTGAGCTGCTGCTTGAGTTTGTGCAGCTGCCGCTGGTGTTGCAGCAGGTGTTTGAGCCGCTGCCTGAACTTGTGCTTGAAGGGTAGTATTTGCAGAAGCTTTCACAGCTGCTTGTTGTTCCTTTTGTTTTGCACGGTAAGCTGCTTCAGCTGCTGCCGCTGCCGCTGCCGCTTTTTCAGCTTCAGCTTTTTGTTGCAACAAAGCGTTCTTTTCGTTTTCAGCAGATGATTTTTCAGCTGCCAAATTCAATTGTGCCACTTTCAACTCAGCTTCTTTAGTTGACAAAGCTTGCGCATCATCTTCTAATTGCTGTTTATTTGCAATAACAGTATTGATAGCGTCGTTGTTTTCTTTTTGTTTTTGTGCAATGTCTTCTTTATCACGTTTTTGCTCTTGCAACATTTTGTTGTTAGCATCTGCAATTTCATTCATAGCAGAAATACGTGAGATAGCTTCTGTCAAAGATCCAGAGCTAACAATCGCATTAATATAGCTTGTTGCAGTTCCAGTTGTTTGAGCACTACGTGCTTGATTTGCAAGTGATTCTTGACGAGCAACAATATTTTTTGACAACTCATCAATCTCAGCTGACAATCGTTCAGATTCTTCATTCAAACGGTCATTTTCAGCTTGAAGATTTTCTTGTTGTTGTTTAATTTCAGATACTTGATCTTGGATTTGATCTACCTGAGCTTGTGCACTTTGTTGTTGTTGATTAATACTATTGATTTTGTTATCTTGAGCAGAAATCTTATCATCTGTTGAGTCAGCTGATACACCTGCTACAACAGCACCTTGTGATAAAGCAACTGTACTCAATAAGATTGTGGCAAATAATTTTTTCTTCATTAGATAAATTTTCCCTTTCTAATAAGACACTAACTAGTATAACAAATTTTTTGAAGATTTATATTACGCTATTGTTACATTTTTATTTCGAGTTTATAAATAAATCTTTTCAAGTAAAGGCTGTAATACGATCATTAGAAGCACATTCAAAATTAAACTTGGAAAAATTTGGTAAATAATTAGTGTAATCCAGTTAAATTTTATGCCGATAAAAAGAATCAAAAGAAGATTTGTTAAAATCTGAAATAATAGAATCGTTAATAAAAATGTAAAAAAACGAGTCAATCGATTGACCAAAATAATCTGATTACACCGATAAAAAATCACCTGTAGTAAAGGAAATACTAGGAAGGTAATTCCTAAAGTGTGTAAAAAATACACATCAAAACAAAAACCAAAGAAGACTCCCCACCAAATACTAGCTATCTCAGAGAAATAGAGACTCAATAACATAAAACCATATAGAAATAAAAATGAAGTAGGTTCAAAGGAGTTTGGACTGAAACGAGAAATAAGAAAAGAGATCTGTCCGTCAACAAATAAAGATAAGAATAAGATTAAAGGGAAAAAATGGTACTTACGTATGACTTTCACACTACTCTCCAATCAATAGTACATAACGATTGACATCTAAATTAGCCTTTGGTTTCACACGAATTTCTTGCCCTAACTGATCAGATGCCTTTTGAGTAGAAGCCACTGTACCAAGAGGTAAGTCACTACTCTTATATTTTCCTAAACCACTTGTTGAAACCAGAGATCCTTTTTTAATTTCAACTGGATCTCCAATTTGCAACAACCGAAACTCACCTGTCTTCTCGTCATAACCATTTAATAAAGCAAAAATAGATTGACCTTGACTCTCAATTTTAAACGTCAGGTGTTGTGAAGAAATAGTATCTTCGACTAATAATTTCACTTTGCTAGAATTTTTCTCTATACTTTCTACCACACCAATGACGCCACCAGACGAAAGAACAAACATAGAATCAGAAATTCCATCTGAACTACCTTTATCAATAACAAATTCCTGATCCCACGAACCATAATTACGGTCAATAATCTCACTAACGACTTGTTTAGAACCCGATACAGAATTCTTGATTGACATCAAATCCTTTAATTCTCTATTTTCTGATTCCAAACGGTTAAGTTTTGACTGGTCAATATCCTTTTGATAAAGACGTGATTTTAACGAACGGTTTTCATCATTTAATTCAGATAAATTCTTTAAATCCTTTGCCTTAGATTCCACAACAACAAATGGTACCGATACTGCCTTATCAACAATAGCAAATATATCAGAAGATTTTAAAACAATCGAAGTTCTAACAGATGGAAAAAGAAATAAAATTCCTGAAACAGTTAAAACAAACACAAAACTAAAAATTTTAAAGAATCGATTCAAGAACATAGACAAAACCTTCAAAAATATAAAAAATAGTTTGAGATGACATCTCAAACTTGGAAATTATACGGAGAATGGGGGATTCGAACCCCCGCGCCGGTTACCCGACCTAACGATTTAGCAAACCGTCCTCTTCAGCCTCTTGAGTAATTCTCCAAAATGGGCACGAGTGGACTCGAACCACCGACCTCACGCTTATCAGGCGTGCGCTCTAACCACCTGAGCTACGCGCCCAAGTTAAAAACTTGGTAAAGAACCTATGTTCAAAGCGGGTGACGAGAATCGAACTCGCGACAACAGCTTGGAAGGCTGTAGTTTTACCACTAAACTACACCCGCTT
>NZ_KV811506.1:0-3758 GCF_001813105.1 Streptococcus sp. HMSC072C09
ATCTGCGTCTGAATCAACTTCAACATCAGTAAGTACTTCAGTTTCAGTTAGCCAATCACAATCACAATCAGGATCAACATCTGGTAGCGGTTCATACTCTAACTCAATGAGCCAATCAGGATCAACATCTGCTAGTGGTTCATACTCTAACTCAATGAGTCAATCAGGATCTACTTCTGCTAGTGGTTCATACTCTAACTCAATGAGTCAATCAGCTTCTGGTTCAGAGTCATTGTCTACATCAGAATCAGCAAATGGATCACAAAAACACAGCGAATCTGTAGCACTTCCAAATACTGGTGAAACAACATCTGTAACATCAGCTCTTCTTGGAGCGGTTGCAGGACTTGCTGGAGTGGCTGTTCTTGGTCGTCGCAAAAAAGAAGATGAAAAATAATCTTCTATCCTAATTTGATTCGATCATTTCAGGTATGTGGTCAATGAAAAAGGATCCAAAAAGAGAACCTCCGGGTTCTCTTTTTGTGTATTGTTTTCGTATCAGAAAATGGTCTTAATTAGTTACATTAGGGAAAAAATAATGTATAATAACTTGATATCTAAAATTTAAGGAGCGGACATGTTTTTTAAACGTTCGAAGGGTGATTTTCGCGAAACGGAGCGAATCACACGTTATAAATTAATCAAATCAGGAAAGAATTGGGTACGGGCATCTGTTTCTCGGTTAGGCCTATTTCGTGTCATGCGAGGTGGTGTAGATGAAAAGATCGTGGTTCAATACGAAGCCTCATCACACTCGATGCCTGCAGATCTGGTCAAAGGGCTGGTTGTGCTAGGAGCTCTGGCTGGGGCGACCACGGTTGCCAATCCAGTATTTGCTGAGGAAAATGAGATGAATGCGACTGTTGGGTCTGAAATCAGCCCATCGACTGGTGTAGCGGGTTCGGATAGTCTTGTTTTGGGGACGACGTCTACCACAGACTCTGTGTCAGCGAGTCAGTCTGCTAGCGAATCTGAATCACTCTCGAAGTCAGGCAGTCAGTTGCTTTCAGAAAGCAGTTCACTTTCTCAGTCGGTTTCTTTGAGTGAATCTCATGTTGTTAGTCATTCAGCGAGTCAGTCCACATCAGAAACTGCTAGTAGCACTCTCTCAGAGAATAACGCTATTCATGTAGCTACTTCTGAAACGAGTGAGAAAGAAGCAGCAGTTCAGACCACTCGCTCGGAAGACCAGGTGAAGCGTCTGCAGGTCTTGGCCTTGGATTTATATACCTATCGGGCACAGGCTCTGGAAATTCCTGGGACAGAATCTGCTATTGAAAATGGAGATATGGCTTTAGAGGCTATTCGTGTAGGCTTGTCCAATCCGGCAATTCAAATCGATGCCGTGGAAAGCCAAGCAAAGATTGCTCGCAATCGCTTGGTCAATGCTGTGCTTCGTGCGACATCTGGCCAACGGGATCCGCGTAACGGGAATCGTATTGATGCTGATACCAGTCTCCGTGCGCCTCAGTATAATTTAGGTCCAGCTAATAATACTTTGATTTCTGTCTATAATTCAGATTACCTCAATTATGCTTATAATGTTGTGGAAACCATTCCTACACGAAATAGTATTAAAAGCATTGCTTACGCTTCTGGTAGTGATCGTGTGAATGGCATCAATGTGCCTCAGACGTCGGCCTTGAAAAATAGTGCAGTGGCCTTTAATATCATGGGAACTGTTGGGCAGACAGAGGTCGTAACGCCTGGGAAAATTTATAATGTTTCTTTTGTAGTGACCAATACGGCTAGGCAGTCAGTGACACGAACGCTACGCATTCAGGTTTTGCCGCAAAATGATGGCATTCGTAATCCGATTACGGCTGTGACGACAGCGACTTTTGTCAATGATACTACTAACTTGGCCCAGGCTGAAAAAGAGAAGATTTGGGAAGCGTTTAAGACTGCTAACCCCAATATTGCCACTTCAAAGGACTTTAAATCTTATTCCGTTTCATCATCTGGTGTGGTGACCATTACCTATAAAGATAACACTACAAATGATGTGACGGCTCCAGTGAAGCGACTTGCAGCACCAACTGTTGAAACGAGATTATTGGATAAGGCTTACACACAGACACCTGTAACGGTGACAGGAGCTGAGCCAGGTTCTACAGTCGTTCTATACAATAATGACGATGAAGTGGGAACAGCTGTGGCAGATGCTTCGGGTCAAGCGATTGTGACGCCGACTGTTAAGTTACAAACGGGTGGTGTAACAGCCAAAGCTCGCATTCTGTATGGTGATCATGCAGTTTATTCCGATGCCAGTAATATGGTTGCTGTAACAGATGCCACACGTCCTGAAGTGACGGCTAAGTTGACCGTCAATGGTGTGGAACCGAAATCAACCCCTCTTGAAGGTGGTGGGAAGAATTATATTATTTACGCTGGTGATGATGCGGTTGTGACCTTTACAGCTACTGATGACAGTGGCAAGTTGAAAGAAATGAAAGTCGTTGCACGAGCGGATCTGAACGACAATGCTTTGAACGGGAATTTCTTTGGTGGCAGCCAGTATGGAACAGGTGATATTGCTCCTATCACGGGTGATATTACGGCTACCAGTGCGAACCCTGCAACCATCACAACGACCATTCATTTGAAGGATGATCTTTACCATACCTACCGAAATACATGGCAACGTAATGTTGCAGCTATTGATAATGCGTCTAATATGAACCGCCCAAATGGTTTGGGTGAAATTCGGATTACACAAGGACGTCTCGCTGATCGTACGCCAGGTGTGGCGCCGACAAGCACTATTCAGGTGACGAGTCTAACTGCATTGACTGATGCAGATAAGAGCAAGGTGATTGCTGCTGTGTCGGCTGTTAATCCAGAGGTAGCCAACCGGATTAAGTCCTATACGGTTAATAGTGATGGTACAGTCACCATTACTTATAAAGATAGTACGACCAATGTCGTAGCGGTGAAACTGTCAGATAGCGATCACAGTCAGTCTGTATCAAACAGTCAGAGTGCGTCTACGAAGACTTCGCAATCGATCAGTCAGTCTTTAAGTGCGAAGCAATCTCAGAGCGTTTCATTAAGCCAGTCACTGAGCTCGGTTCGCTCACAAAGTTTGTCAGCTTCACTAAGCCAATCAGCTTCTGCAAGTGTCTCAGCTCAAACTAGTTTATCTCGCAGTCAATCGTTGAGCAAGGAGGTTTCTCAATCTCAATCCGCTTCAACGAGTCAATCTGTATCGACAAGAAAATCTGAATCTGTGAAAGTTTCGGAATCAGTATCTGCTTCTGAATCAGTGTCAGCGTCTGAGTCAGTTTCAACGTCCGAGTCGGTTTCTGTATCTGAATCAGTGTCTACTTCTGAATCGGTGTCAACAGCAGAGTCAGTGTCAACATCAGAATCAGTTTCAACGTCCGAATCAGTGTCAGCGTCTGAGTCGGTATCAGCGTCTGAGTCAGTGTCTACGTCAGAATCATTCTCGACATCCGAGTCAGCATCTACATCAGAATCTGTATCAACGTCTGAATCGGTGTCGACTTCCGAGTCTGTTTCTGTATCGGAATCAGTATCAGCATCCGAGTCCGTTTCGACTTCTGAATCAGTGTCTACTTCTGAATCTGTTTCGACTTCCGAATCATTGTCAACATCCGAATCAGTTTCGACATCAGAGTCTGAATCAACATCCGAATCAGTGTCAACGTCTGAGTCAGTCTCAACCTCTGAATCGGCATCTACCTCAGAATCGGTATCGACTTCCGAGTCAGTTTCAGCGTCTGAATCATTGTCAA
>NZ_KV811506.1:3858-5682 GCF_001813105.1 Streptococcus sp. HMSC072C09
CCGAATCAGTCTCAACATCCGAGTCAGTTTCAGCCTCTGAATCGGTATCGACGTCTGAGTCAGTCTCAACATCAGAATCAGTTTCAGAATCCGAGTCAGTATCAGAAAGTCAGTCAATTTCAACGTCTGAATCAGTGTCAGCGTCTGAGTCGGTTTCAACGTCCGAATCAGTCTCGACTTCTGAATCGGCATCTACATCAGAATCAGCTTCTGCATCAGAATCAGCTTCTGCCTCTGAGTCAGCCTCAACGTCTGAGTCAGTTTCAACCTCTGAATCGGTATCGACTTCCGAATCAGTTTCAACGTCCGAATCAGTATCAGCGTCTGAGTCAGTTTCAACCTCTGAATCAGTATCGACATCTGAGTCAGTCTCAGTCTCTGAGTCAGTATCTACGTCCGAATCAGCGTCAGCCTCAGAATCTGAGTCGGTATCAGCATCAGAATCAGCCTCAGAATCTGAGTCGGTATCAGCCTCAGAATCAGCCTCTGCTTCTGAATCAGTTTCAACATCAGAATCAGTCTCAGAGTCCGAATCAGGTTCAACGTCTGAATCGGTTTCTGTATCAGAATCAATCTCGACATCAGAATCATTGTCAGCATCGTTGAGCACTTTAGTATCAGAAAGTCAGTCAGTCTCTACTTCAGTGTCAGTCTCTACTTCAGTGTCAGTCTCAACATCTGAGTCAGCCTCTGCTTCTGAATCAGTGTCTACTTCAGAATCAGCCTCTGCATCCGAATCAGTCTCAACGTCTGAGTCAGTTTCAGCATCTGCATCCGAGTCCGTTTCGACTTCTGAATCGGTGTCGACTTCCAAGTCTGTTTCTGTATCGGAATCAGTATCGGCATCCGAGTCAGCATCTACATCAGAATCTGTATCAACGTCTGATTCAGTATCAACGTCCGAATCAGTTTCAGCGTCTGAATCGGTTTCTGTATCAGAATCAGTGTCTACTTCTGAATCTGTTTCGACTTCCGAATCATTGTCAACATCAGAATCAGTTTTGACATCAGAGTCTGAATCAACATCCGAATCAGCATCTGCTTCTGAATCAGCCTCAGTGTCCGAATCAGTCTCGACATCCGAGTCAGTTTCTGTATCTGAATCAGTTTTAACGTCTGAATCAGTCTCGGCATCTGAGTCAGTTTCAACATCAGAATCAGTATCGACTTCTGAGTCAGTTTCAACATCAGAATCAGTCTCGACATCCGAGTCAGTTTCTGTATCTGAATCAGTCTCAACGTCTGAGTCAGTATCAGCGTCTGAATCAGTTTCTACCTCTGAGTCAGTATCTACGTCTGAATCAATCTCGACCTCTGAATCATTGTCAGCATCAACATCTGAGTCGGTCTCAACCTCTGAATCAGTATCGACATCCGAGTCATTGTCCGCGTCCGAGTCAGTTTCAACTTCTGAATCGGTGTCAACATCAGAATCATTCTCAGTCTCTGAATCAGCCTCTGCGTCCGAGTCAGCGTCAACATCCGAATCAGTGTCTACGTCTGAATCGGTGTCAACATCAGAATCAGTTTCTGCATCAGAATCAGTATCAACATCCGAATCAATTTCAGCCTCTGAATCAGTTTCAACGTCAGAATCAGTGTCAACCTCAGAATCGGCATCTGTATCCGAATCGGTTTCTACGTCAGAATCGGTATCTGTATCCGAATCGGTTTCTACGTCAGAATCAGCGTCAACATCAGAATCAGCGTCAATATCAGAATCGGTTTCGGCGTCTGAGTCAGCGTCAACATCTGAATCAGTGTCAACGTCAGAATCAGTATCAGTGTCCGAATCAGCTTCAACCTCAGTAAGCCAATCAGTGT
>NZ_KV811506.1:5782-51869 GCF_001813105.1 Streptococcus sp. HMSC072C09
TGTCAGCATCTGAATCAGCTTCAACCTCAGTAAGTAAATCGGTTTCTACGTCTGAATCGGTGTCTACATCCGAATCAGTATCAGCGTCTGATTCAGAATCAGCGTCCGAATCAGTATCGACATCTGAGTCAGTGTCAACGTCCGAATCAGTATCGACATCTGAGTCAGTGTCAACGTCCGAATCGGTTTCTGTATCTGAATCAGTGTCCACCTCAGAATCAGTTTCTGCATCCGAGTCAGCGTCAGAATCATTGTCTGCATCTGAGTCAGCATCAACCTCTGAATCAGTCTCGGCGTCTGAGTCGGTATCCGAGTCAGTATCAACGTCTGAATCAATCTCGACATCTGAATCATTGTCAGCCTCTGAGTCAGTGTCTACATCCGAATCGGTTTCTACCTCTGAATCAGTATCAGTGTCCGAATCAGCTTCAACTTCAGTAAGCCAATCAGTCTCAGCATCTGAATCAGTGTCGACATCAGAATCAGTTTCAGCCTCTGCGTCGGTATCAACATCGGAGTCAGTTTCTGCGTCTGAATCAATCTCGACATCGGAGTCAGTTTCTGCGTCTGAATCAGTTTCAGCATCCGAGTCGGTTTCTACCTCTGAATCAGTATCGACCTCAGAGTCCGTTTCTGTATCAGAATCGGTTTCTACGTCAGAATCAGCATCAGCCTCTGAGTCAGTTTCTGCGTCTGAATCAGTGTCAACATCAGAATCAGTATCAACGTCTGAATCTGTGTCAACATCCGAATCGGCATCTGTGTCTGAGTCAGTTTCAGCGTCTGAGTCAGTTTCAACATCAGAATCTGTGTCAACGTCTGAATCGGTGTCTACATCAGAATCAGTATTAACGTCTGAATCAGTTTCTGTATCTGAGTCAGCATCAGCCTCTGAGTCGGCCTCTACCTCAGAATCAGTCTCAACCTCTGAATCAGTCTCAATGTCCGAATCGATTTCTGTATCTGAATCAGTTTCAGCGTCCTTGTCAGCGTCTACGTCTGAATCAATCTCGACATCCGAATCAATGTCAGCATCGTTGAGCAGTTCAGTATCAGAAAGCCAGTCAGTCTCTACTTCGCTTTCGGTTTCGACATCAGTATCTGCATCAGAGTCAGCATCATTGAGTACCTCTGCACCTGAATTAACTTCAACATCAGTAAGTACTTCAGTTTCAGTGAGTCAATTACAATCAGGATCAACATCTGGTAGCGGTTCATACTCTAACTCAATGAGCCAATCAATTTCTCGTTCAGAGTCATTGTCTGTATCAGAAACAGCAAGTGGTTCACAAAAACACAGCCAATCTGTGGCGCTTCCGAATACTGGCGAAACAGAATCTGTAACATCAGTTCTTCTCGGGGTAGTTACAGGGTTAGCTGGAATTGCTGGACTTACCCGACGTAAAAAGAAGGGGAACTGATCTAGTAGGAAATATCATTTTTTTCGAGTGAATCTCATAGGAGATTCACTTTTTTATTAGTAGAATGAAGTATTTTTAATGTGTTACAAAAAATTTGAAAATTAAACAATAATATAGAAGTTTTTTGTAGCGAATTACTTGAATCTACGTAGTATTCCTGTATAATAATAATGACTACAATGTAAGGGGAATATCATGCAATTTAAGCGTTCAAAAGGAAACTTTCGTGAGACAGATCGTGTCGTACGCTTCAAATTAATTAAATCAGGAAAAAATTGGCTTCGAGCATCAACAGCTGCTCTAGGCCTCTTTCGCGTGGTGCGTGGGCAAGTGGAGGAGACTATCATTGCCAACGTGCAGCAAGATCAAATAGAAAGTCAAAAGCATAACCAAGCCTTCTTAAAGGGTTTGATTACGGTAGGGACTGTTTTTGGTGGTGCTGTGCTTGCTACGACTGCTAAGGCGGAGGATGCAACATCACTTGCACCAACGGTTTCTGAGACAAAAGAGGAAACCTTGGTAGAAGTGGATAGTGTGGTCTTAGCAAAAACTTCAAGCCAGCCTTCAGAATCCATCTCTGTTTCAGGATCAACTAGTTTTTCTACATCTGAGAGTGCGTCTGCTTCGATCAGTGAATCCACCTCTTTGTCCTTGAGCGAAGTTGGATCAACTGCATTATCAACGGCACTTAGTGAGTCTGCTCAAGCTCTAGAGTCAGAGGTAGTTGTTGAAGAGCCGACTAGTTTAGAAGAAGCTACTGTTTTAGAACAAAATACCTCTGAAGCTGAATTGCTACAGGAAATTGCAGGGAATTACGCATCTAAAATGACGGACACCGATCGCCGAGCAGTGGTCGAAGCGGTCATTAACAAAGTGCAGGCCGAAGTGGCTGCAAGTAATAACTTGATCCATACCAATGCCAGTGCTCAAGCTTATGCTGACCAGCGCGATCGTTTGGAGAAAGCTGTCGATGAGATGATGACGACCTTGACAGCTGCAGGTTTTGTGGGAAATACAAATGTAGATGGGAAACCTGCGATCTCTGCTCAGTTGGCTCCTCTAGCTGAGGAAACATACTTGGCTGATGATGTATTGGATATGAGCCCGAACCCAGAAGATCCCAATGGTGCGAGTGTAGAAGATCCTACACTTGACACACCAGGATATGCTAAGGATCCTCATCTAGATAAAGATCTCTTAAGATTTTCGCCTGAAGAGTTGAAAAATTTTTTAGGTGAACCCTACACCAATCGTTATACATTTGGTATTTGGGACTTTGTGAATAAACAAGGAGAGTCACTTGGTTACTATGCGACCATGTCGATTGATATCAGTGAGATAGATCCGGAAAAGCATAAGGCAATGGATGTTTATTTCCGCATTGTCCGAAAATCAGATGGGGCTGAAATTTTTTCACAAACTGTATCTCCAGAAGGATATGGCCAAGATATTCAATTACCAAAAGAAGTACTAATTGGTCAGGCTCCCCTTGGGAACAAGGTTTTTAATTCGGAACCTTCTACAGGTAATGGGACCTTTGGAATGCTAACGAATTTTATTCCGGAACAGGCTTTCTTATTCCGGAGTATTTATGATGTCATGACGCCTGAGAATCAGGGGCAATTGATTAGGACGTATCCTAGTATCAAAATTCCATCTATGATGGGACAACAATCGACCTTCTATAGAGAAGTGGACCCGAATGGTAGATGGTTTAATGGGCAATATGAACCAACGGGGAAAGAAAGATCCTTACTAGAGTATAGAATCTACGGATTGGAAGGCCAGCATTATACAGCTTCCAATCCACGCGAATTTCCTGGTTATGTACAGGTCCCAGCGCATACCGTGTTCCCGAATCGTAAAAGTGGGGTGTTCGATAATAGTAAGAATGGGAAATCAAGAATTGAACTATTAGGGGATGCGCGTGAGCATTTCATTAAAAGTGAAGTTGTCACCCTTAATCAAAATGGTGATTATTCTCTTCGCTACTATGTTTTAGATCCTTCTAAAATCCATGATGTTAGTAGTGGTGATGTAGGAAACGCTAAGGTAACCGATGTATATACACTTGTTTATGAAAAAGAATTTAAACAAGATAGTACGGATAACCTTTCAGATTTAGGTGGAACTCGTAAAGTTGAAAGTAAAAACAAGGATTATTTCCTGAATGTTACACCAAAACGAATAGATTACCAACATTTTGAGTTGGATATTACAGGTTGGTTCTCTAGTAAGGAGACAGTTACATACACTGATGAGAAAACAGGAATAGAATATACTGTTCCAAAACCATTCACGGAACTTCCAAAATCAGCCTACCTCGATAAAAATACGACCATGGTCGTTGGAGAAGATGCAACACCTCAAGGAGCAGATGGTTTTTCCAACTTCAAACAAACGATCAAAAAAATAGTAGATTCATATCCCTTAACGAGTGTGAATTATTACTATCGGAAGATGACACCGTCAGAATCTGCTTCACAATCTCAAAACTTCTCGATTTCAACTTCAGAGTCACTAGTTTCAGAATCCATTTCATCTTCTCAATCTGTTTCGGTCAGTGAGTCCGTTTCCTTGTCACAAGCATCTAGCTTCGCCAGTCAATCAGATTCACAGGTTTCAACCTCGATTTCCTTGTCACAATCTGTATCGACAAGCGAATCCAACTCGTTGGTTCAGGAATCGATCTCCACTAGTCAGTCGGAGTCTCTAGTCCAAGAGTCGGTTTCAGCCAGTCAATCAGATTCCTTGATTAAAGAATCCGTATCTGCCAGCCAGTCTGATTCGTTGGTTCAGGCCTCTGTTTCAGCAAGTCAATCGGATTCGTTAGTTCAGGCCTCAGTCTCTGCTAGCCAGTCCGAGTCGCTGCTCAAAGAGTCGGTTTCTTCAAGCCAGTCAGATTCATTGGTTCAAGAGTCCGTTTCGGCAAGCCAATCAGAGTCGTTGGTCCAAGCCTCAGTTTCTGAGAGTGAATCGGAATTATTGGTTCAGGAGTCTGTATCGGCCAGTCAATCCGATTCGCTGGTTAAAGAATCTGTCTCAGCAAGTCAGTCAGATTCGCTGGTCCAAGAGTCGGTATCATCCAGTCAATCAGACTCACAATCAAAAGCAGCATCAGCATCTAAGAGTGAGTCTGAAAAAGCCTCTAAATCTGTTTCGTTGAGTCAGTCGGTATCCTTATCTAATTTAGCATCTAGATCAATTTCTGTGTCTCAATCGCAGTCGACATCAGCTGTTGGATCGGAGGAAGTGGTTTCTCAACTGATTTCCTTGTCACAATCTATTTCGATGAGCAAAAAGCTGTCAGAATCCGTTTCGTTGAGTCAGTCAGATTCCTTGCTTCAGGAATCCGTATCTGCTAGCCAATCAGAGTCGTTGGTTCAGGAATCTGTATCGGCCAGTCAGTCAGAGTCGTTGGTTCAAGAATCCGTTTCTGCGAGCCAGTCTGATTCGCAGGTACAAGAGTCAGTCTCAGCGAGTCAGTCCGATTCCTTGATACAAGAATCAGTTTCCGCGAGTCAGTCTGATTCCTTGGTTCAGGAATCTGTATCGTCTAGCCAATCAGAGTCTTTGGTAAAAGCCACAGTTTCAGCAAGTCAGTCTGAGTCATTGGTACAAGAATCAGTTTCAGCAAGTCAGTCTGAGTCGTTGGTACAAGCGTCAGTTTCAGCGAGCCAATCAGACTCGCAGGTACAAGCCTTGGTTTCAGTGAGTCAATCAGAGTCGTTAGTACAAGAATCAGTTTCCGCCAGTCGATCAGACTCCTTGGCTCAGACATCTGTATCGTCTAGCCAATCAGAGTCTTTGGTTCAAGCATCAGTTTCAGCGAGCCAATCAGAATCGTTAGTACAAGAATCGGTTTCAGTGAGTCAATCACAATCTACTTCTGATGTCGAATCTAAGTCTCAAAATACAGAATCTATGTCCTTTTCTCGTTCTGATTCAATGAGTCAGTCGGAATCGCAAGTATCGACTGATTTGCAATCAACATCATGGAGTCAGTCAGAATCACAAGTTCAAGCTTCGATCTTTGCAAGTCAATCAGAGTCGTTGGTTCAGGAATCTGTATCTGCCAGTCAATCAAAGTCGTTGGTTCAAGCATCGACTTCAGCGAGCCAATCTGAGTCACAAGTTCAAGCATCAGTCTCCGCAAGCCAGTCTGAATCGTTGATACAAGCTTCGATCTCTAATAGCTACTCAGAGTCGTTGGTCCAAGCTTCGGTTTCCGCGAGTCAATCAGATTCATTAGTTCAAGCTTCTGCTTCGACAAGCGAATCGGCTTCAACTTCTCATGTCGTAGCTGCATCGCAGGTTTCAGAGTCTGGATCGTTCTCTCGATCCGTTTCTGAGAGTCTATCTGCTTCACAATGGACATCCCATTCAGAATCTCTAGCGTCGGCCTCGCTATCGAAGTCTGACTCCTATAGCCAATCAGCTTCACTCCTTTCAACAAGCGAATCGGCTTCAACGTCCATGCGAGTATCTGAATTTCCTTTGACGAGTGTTTCAGATTCTATAAGCGCATCATCAACAGAGAGTCAATCCCTATCGCAGGAAATTTCTGAATGGATCAGTGTGTCTTATGCGTCAAGCTTCTCTGCTGTGACAAGTTCTTCGGAGTCTGTCGTGTCTTCGTTTGGCACCTCTTACTCAGAATCTCCATCAGACACAAGCTCACTAAGTGCGACGCGTTCTTCAGAACCTGCTCTTCCAGAGACAGGTACCCATCCTTCATCTAATATTCTTGCTACAGGAGCTTCCATTCTTCTGTCTGGATTAGCCCTTTTAGGAATTCGGAAAAAGGATGGCAAATAAAACCTTAAAAGACCGGAATGAACTGGTCTTTTATTGATCTAGAATGTCTAAGAAGTTGGGAAATATGTTATAATGGACAAGGAAGTTTTGAGTAAAGTGATATAGAGAAGGATACCTGTGAGAAATGTATCTGTCTATATGCAATTACAATATAGGATCAATAATAAGAGTTTGAGGGAAAAAATGAAAATCCATTTCACAAATTTATTTGGGCAATCTTCGCAAAGTGTTGCCTTAATGGCGCAAAATGATATTATGAATGTGGTTCGTGAACTCGGGGTTAATGAACTTGGGATCTACTTTTATGATCAAACTAATGAACCGGCTGGTGAGTTGAATTCACGGATGGACGGTATTTTAGCTGGTGTAGCTTTTGGAGATATCGTCTTCGTTCAATCACCCTCTTGGAACGGAATTGAGTGGGATAATCGTTTAGTGGATAAGTTAAAACTCCTTCAAACCAAACTGGTCATGTTCATCCATGATGTCCCGCCACTCATGTTTGAAAGTAATTATTATCTCATGCCTGCTTATATTGAGATGTATAATAAGAGCGACCTTGTTGTAGTCCCCTCAGAACAGATGTACCATCGTCTAGTATCAGAAGGGCTTACAGTAAAAAAATATGTGGTCCAAAAGTTGTGGGATTTGACCCACAGTTTGGATCTCTATACTCCGCAATTTGAGAAAAAACTGATCTTCTCAGGAAATCCGTCACGTTTCCCACATATCATCGATTGGAAATATGATACCCCCCTTCATGTCTATACCGAACCAGTTGAAGGAGTCGATTATTCTAAGGTCCATATTGAAGGCTGGCGGACCAAGCAAGAGTTGCTTCTCGAACTTTCCAAGGGAGGTTTTGGACTTGTCTGGGGAAATTCAGAGAATCCTGAGGATGAGCGGGATTACTACAAAGAAAATATTTCCTACAAACTATCAACCTATCTTTCTGCTGGTCTTCCAGTAGTGGTACCAGATTATTTGTCAAATGCAGACTATATTCGAGAAAAAGGGCTCGGATTTGTAGCCTCCAGTCTCGAAGAAGCCAATCGTTTGGTTCAAGACTGCACAGAAGAAGAGTATGCCCAAATGGTTCAAAAGGCTCAACATACTTCTTATTTGATTCGCAATGGCTATTTTACAAAGAAATTATTTGTTGATAGTGTCATGGCTTTAGGAAAATAAATAGAATAAAATAGGATTCTTCAGACATAAATCTGAAGAATTTTTTATTGAATACGGTACCAAGGCTATAATTTTTTACAATATTAAGGATTAGTGACAAATAAGTGTAGAAAATAAGCAAATTATGGTAAAATAAGTTGAGATAAAATGCTCTAAAGGCACATATTTAAAGGCTGTTTTCCAAGTGGAAGAGTCAAAATGAGTAAGAGAAAGTTTAAAAGAAATGTTAAAACGATCTGAAGTAGGAAAGAGATTTTGTTGGACGATATTTTTCGTCTTTATTTATGTTTTGGGAAGTAAAATTTCCCTGCCTTTTGTTGACTTATCAAAGGCCTTGAGACTCAATGAGGGAACGACAACGGGCTTGCAGCTCTCAAGCGCTGTGATGGGGGGAAACCTCCGCGGGATGTCGATCTTTTCGATCGGTCTATCCCCATGGATGTCTTCCATGATTTTGTGGCGGATGTTTACCGTTTCAAAACGCTTTAACCTCGAAAAAACCAGCACGGAGATTGTGGAACGGCGAAAGATGTACGTAACCTTGGTGCTCGCCATCGTCCAGTCTTTGGCAGTGGCCATGTATCTCCCTTTGAAGACAGGGTTGAACTCTGGACTTGTCATTGCGGTCAATACCATGATTATGGTAGCTGGAGCCTTCTTTTTAGTTTGGCTCTCCGATCTAAATGCCGCTTTGGGGCTTGGAAGCTCTGTGGTCATCATGATGGCTGGGATGGTTATGTACCTGCCAGAAGACGTGATGCAGACCCTTTCAAATGTCAATAATATACCAGAAATCGCTTATGTTCTGGGCGTGATTTTCATCTTGATTTTTGTCTATGTGGCAGTCTTAGTGGAATATTCCAAGTACCAGATTCCTGTCAATAAATTAGGGATCCACAACAACTTGAAAAGTTATACTTTTTTGGATATCAAGATCAACCCAGCAGGAGGGATGCCCTTTATGTACGCCATGACCTTGGTGTCCATTCCTCAGTATGCCATGCTCTTGATCTTGTCTATGGATTCCAATGCCAAGTGGGCTGCTCATTTAGCCAAACACTTGGTGATGGGAGATCCGATTTGGATCCTTCTTTACATTCTGATGATCGCCCTTCTCTCTTTTGCTTTCGCCTTTGTCAATGTGAACGGAGAAGAAATTGCAGATAAGATGATGAAGGCTTCTGAGTATATCGATCATGTCTATCCTGGAGCAGATACACGTCGCTATATCAATAAAATTGTGCTACGCTTGACTGTTTTTGGGACCTTGTATCTGATCCTCTTCACAGCGCTTCCTTTTTCTCTCTTGTTATGGGATAAGGATCTCTTGCGCTTGACCATGATTCCAGGAACCTTTCTCATGTTTGTCGGGATGATTTACAATATCCGAGAAGAAATTCGTGCCCTTCGAGTGAATCAACGTTATACAAGAATATTCTAGGAGTAACCATGTATTATTTTGTACCAGCTTGGTATGGAACGGACCGCATCTGGCAGCAAACAGCTACCCCTTGGTACTGGATGCGAGAGTCCATTGAATTTGACGATACCATTAATCAAGTTCGTATTTTTCAAGAAGCAGAAATGGATCGGATCTTATTGTTGCCTCAATATAGTCCACAACTGCGCTATTTTTTACACCGCCAAGATTTGTTAGAGACAGATGTTCTTTCGATTTTTGATAAAATCCAACAGGTTCCGTCTGATTTGACTATGCGCCCAGTCCAGCTTCAGGACATCGAATGGCCAAGTGAGACCACTTTTTCCTACACTCCCTTTTTGGTAATGGCATTTCGAAAGGGCCACCACCTAGCGAAAATTGATATGGGAGTGGATGGAAATATCCTTACCCTAACCCGTTATAAAGAGGATGAAATCCTATATGTCGAATATTTAGATGACCGTGGGTTTATTTCTAGTAGGGTATACTATAAAGATGGCAAACCTTATTTCCAAGAGTATCTGAGTTTTGATGGACAATGGGTTTTGAGAGAGATGTTGATCGAAGAGAACCGCTCCGTCATGGTCAATGAAGCTTTCTTTCATGCCTTCAAAAAAGAAAGCTACTCTGATATAGGAGAAGTTGTAGCTGAAAAAATGAAGGAACATTTACTGACTCTGGTTCCAGGACGAGATCAGTTGGTTCTGGCAGCTCATCCAGCAAATTTGGCTTTTTTACAAGATACAGCAAGTAGCGTCAAGAAAGTCTTGTCTTTCTATGGGGATCGTCAGCCCTTGTCTGCTGAAAATTTTGCCCTCTATTTTGATATGATTGATGCCCAGCTCTTGATTACAGATAGTGAAAAAACCAAAGAAGCGATTGGAGTCTTTTCTCCTAGTTTGGCTCAAAAGACACACCGGATCACCTCTTTTGACTCCCGACTCCGTTTGGGTTCTAGTCAGGAGCGCAAGGAATCGAAGATTTACTTTTATGTCAATGAAGCCGAGCTCCCAAGTAAGAGCCAGCTCAAGAAGGTCTTAGAAGTGTTGTCTCACCATCCTTTATTTGAAGTTGTTTTTGCATTTTACAATGGCTCGCCGGAGCGTGTTAAGGAATTAGAAGGGCAACTCGAGGAATTGATCGCTAGCGAGCAGGACTTGCATCTGGTTCAATCACCAGCCCAAATGGAAGGGCTTGGGGAAAACCAGATTATCGATGAAGAGTCCGTACAAGACGCACCGGACTATCGCTTTGTAGTTAAGAATTTTTCAAATGAAAATGACATTATTCAAGAGTTGGAAAAAACCCGCTTGATCGTAGATTTAAGCGAGGAACCCAACCTCTATACTCAGATTGCAGGGATCTCTGCTGGGATTCCTCAGGTCAACCGCGTCCAGACAGAATATGTTGATCATTTGAAAAATGGCTATGTCTTATCAAAGGGAGACAAGGAATTAGAGAAGGCGATTACTCACTTTTTATTCGAATTGAAGCCTTGGAACGAAGCCTTGGTCTACTCGATCGAAAAAATTCAAGAATACACCGGTCAACGCTTGATCGAGAAATGGGAAGGATGGATGAAAGAACGTCATGGATAAAAAACAACAAATACCCCATATTCTCCAAATCGGCTCAAGCAGTTGGCAGGATCAGGTGGAGCTTCCTGATGGACTAGGCTGGCACTTTTTTCAAGCTGCCGCTCTTCCATCGCTCAAAGAGTATATGGAAGAAGAGGAAATCTCCAAATTCAAAGCCTTGATTCTAGAAAAGCCAGAAGATTTATTAGCTTTAGGCGAAGACCTGGCTTATTTTCAACCTTATACCGTTTTTTATGATCAAAGCCATGAACTAGAGGCGCCTTCTGACGAATTGGCCCACCTCTTAAGACTCAAGCAAGCAAGACCCTGGGATTTCTCAAACAAGCATCAATTTCTCTATGTCTTAGAGCGCTTTTTATACGACAATCAATATGGAGATGCCTTTACGGTTCGTGACCTGCGAGTGAGACCTGATTTTGCTGGCCAGCAAACGGTGCTGGGGCAACATTTTCTGAAGCTAGATGGATCATACGGTGAAGAGTTTACACCGATTGCTCAGTGGGTCTACAACTACGTGTATGATGCTAGCCATCCTATCAATTTTTGGTTGGAATATGAAAAAGATCCAAGCTGTCAGCTGCAATTGCGGATTCAATTTTATCGCTTTGGTGCACTGGGAGAGTGGGTCAAAGATGCAGTCTTTTCAGAAGAAGAGATGGAGCAACCGCTAGAATTGGATGGAGCAGAACCTTATTACCTAGCCTTTTCGCTGGAAGCAAAAGGAGAGGGGGCGCTTACGATCGGAGCCTTACATAAGCGCTTGTCACATGGTCCTTTAGGAGAGATGACCGTAGGAGCTAAGACGCTACGGGACCACAAACGCCAAGAAATTTTTGCTTATTTCCATCCTGGCGATATGAAGCCACCTTTAAACATTTACTTTTCTGGGTATCGCCCGGCCGAAGGTTTTGAAGGGTTTGGGATGATGCGTGCGATGGGTAGTCCCTTTATTCTCTTTTCTGACCCAAGACTGGAAGGTGGATCCTTCTATATGGGCTCAGAAGAATTGGAAAGTCAAATCACTGCCTTTATTGATCAGCACTTGGACTTGCTCGGCTTTGAGCCAAAAGATATGAATTTTTCAGGCTTGTCCATGGGGACCTTTGGTGCCCTTTACTATGGTGCTCTTTATTCTCCTCATGCGATCTTGGTCGGAAAACCCATTGTCAATCTGGGGGATGTCGCTGCCAACCTGAAATTTAAACGCCCAGATGAGTTTGGAACATCCCTAGATATGATGCAGTTGATCATTGGTCAAGTGTCGCAAGAAGGGATCGGTCAGCTGAATCAACGCTTCTGGGACCGGTTTGATCAGGCAGATTTCAAGGATACGATTTTAGCCCTTGCCTATATGAGGGATGATGACTACGATCAGCAGGCTTATCCAGATATTTTAGAGGCCTTGTATGAATTGCCGGTTCGTATTATCAGCACCAGTCGCGCTGGTCGGCACAATGACGCGAGTGCTCCAATCATTGAATGGTTTATGACCCAGTACAATGAAATCATGGAAAGGGATTTTGGAAGAAACCAATGATAAAAATAAAAGAAAATGAAAGCAGACGAATCTACTGGGGCGATACTGTTCTAGCAGATTATCTTTGGGGGTCGACCATTCAGGTAACTGCTCAAGGAAGCGTTCAGTTTCAGAACCCCCTCATGCCATCTGGTCAAGTGCTGAAAACTTGGCATTCGCAGACAAATTTTGGTGCAACTCGTCAAATTCCTAGTCTGCCCCTGCTCAAAAGAGAACAAGATTATGAATTGGTTATCACGATGGAAGCGACTCCTGCTCATACCGTTATGGTAGAAATTGTCTTCAAAGATCGCTTTGGAGAGGTCGTTGGCCGTCGAGTAACCGCAGAAGGTCGCTTGCCGTTTACCTACCCAGATCAAGCATACGCATATGAAGTACGCTTGCTCAGTGCAGGTTTGCAAGAGTTTACCTTCCACTATTTCACGATTCAACCAATATCGTCTGAGGGAGCAGAAGTTCTCGAATAGACGAACATCACTGCAAAAAAAGAGGATTACATTGGATTACGTTAAATTAAGAAACATCAAAAAAATCTTAAAAGAAGTCAATAGCTGGAAGGATGACATGGCCCGCTTGACGGATCGACAACTACAGGAGAAGACTGTGGAATTTCGGGAACGACTAGCAGAGGGCGAGACCTTGGATGATCTCTTGCCGGAAGCATTTGCGGTTGCGCGGGAAGCTGATAAACGGGTCTTGGGCATGTTTCCTTATGACGTGCAAGTCATGGGAGGAATTGTCCTCCACCAAGGCAATGTCGCTGAAATGAATACCGGTGAAGGAAAGACCTTGACGGCAACTATGCCGGTTTATCTCAATGCCTTAGAGGGCAAAGGGGTCATGGTTATTACGACCAATATCTATCTGGCAACTCGGGATGCAGAAGAGATGGGACAGGTCTACCGCTTTTTAGGCTTGACTGTTGGAGTTCCCTTGAAACAATCAGAAGACGAAGAATTAGATCCAGAAGCCAAACGGGAGATTTACCGGTCAGATGTCATTTATACGACTAATACTAGTCTGGGCTTTGACTATTTAACAGAGAACTTGACGGCTTCTGCAGATGGCCAATTTTTGGCAGACTTCAATTACGCCATTGTTGATGAGATTGATTCGGTGCTCCTTGATAGTGCTCAGACTCCCTTGATTATTTCTGGTTCTCCTCGGGTTCAATCCAACCTATATGGGATTATTGATACCCTGATCCAAACCTTCAAAGAAGGGGAAGACTTCAAGTTTGATGAAGAAAAGAAACGAGTTTGGTTGACTCGAAAAGGAGCTCATGCAGCAGAAGCCTTTCTAGCCATTCCCAACCTCTATGATCCCCAATACCGTGACTTGGTACGCCATATCAGCTTAGCCCTGCAGGCCAATAAAAACTTTATTAAGGATAAGGATTATGTCATCCATCCCAATGTCGAAGGGCAACCGGAGATTGTCTTACTAGACCAGGCGACGGGGCGCTTGATGGAAATGACCCGTTTGCAAGGAGGACTCCACCAGGCGATTGAAGCCAAAGAGGGTCTCAAGCTCACCCAAGAAACACGGGCCATGGCTTCTATTACTTACCAAAACCTCTTTAAGATGTTTCGGAAGTTGGGAGGCATGACCGGGACTGGGAAGGTCGCTGAGGCAGAGTTTCTTGATACCTATGCCATGTCAGTGATCAAGATCCCAACCAATCGCAAGAAGATCCGCAAAGATTTGCCGGATGAAATCTATCAGACCTTGCCAGAGAAAATCGTGGCTTCCTTGGATTATGTGAAGAAGGTCCACGAAAAGGGCAATCCGATTCTGGTCTTTGCCGGATCGGTTGAAATGTCGATTCTTTATTCGAATCTTCTTTTGCGCGAAGGGATTCCACACAATCTTCTCAATGCCAACAATGCTCCTCGAGAGGCCCAGATCATTAAGGAATCAGGTCGAAAAGGTGCTGTGACCGTTGCGACCTCAATGGCCGGTCGGGGAACCGATATCAAGTTGGGACCAGGAGTTGCTGAGTTAGGTGGCTTGGTGGTTGTCGGGACTGAGCGGATGATGAACCAGCGGATTGACCTTCAAATTCGGGGGCGTTCAGGTCGCCAAGGAGATCCCGGTTTGACCAAGTTCTTCGTCTCTTTGGAAGACGATTTGATGAAAAACTGGGGGCCAGACTGGATCCAGGATACCTATCAAGACTATGATGTGGATGAGCGGATTGGTTCTGCTAAAGCTCTGACCAAGCGCAAGTATAGAAACTTGGTGGAACGGGCTCAAAATGCTAGTGAAAGTTCTGGTCAGGCCAGTCGTCGGATGACGTTAGAATTTGCGGAAAGCATGAACATTCAGCGTGCCATCGTCTACGAAGAGCGCGACCGCTTGATCAAACAAGAAGGTCGCTTGGACAACATCGTTGAAAAAGTGCTTCGTTCCGTCTTTTCAAGCATAGTCCATAAAAAAGAGTACAAGGAACCGGTAGCTTTTTATCGCTATATGTTAGACAATGTTAGCTACCAAGTGGATCCGGATAAGGCCCACCAAACTTTCCGTAGCAAGAAAACCAAAGAAAATTTCTTATGGGAGATTGCTAAAAGCGAGTTGGAAGCTAAGTATGAGATCTTAGGCACCGATGAGGTGATCGCCCAATTCCAGCGCATGGCCATTCTAAAAGCTATCGACGAGAACTGGGTCGAGCAGGTAGACTATCTGCAACAATTGCGCATGGCGCTCTCTGGTCAGTACACCAGTCAGAAAAACCCTTTGGTAGAATTTTTCCAAGAAGCCTACCAATCCTTTGAACGAATGAAAGAGGCGGCCAAAGAACAAATGGTCCGCAATCTCTTACTGAGTCGAGTAGAAATCAATAAAAAAGGGGAAATTGTCTTGCATTTCCCATAAAAGAGGACATTATGACAGTATACAATATCAACCTTGGAATCGGTTGGGCTAGCAGTGGTGTTGAGTATGCCCAGGCCTACCGTGCCCAGTTGTTACGCAATATCCATCAACCAGCCAAGTTTGTCTTTATGGATATGATCCTAGCCGATAACATCCAGCATTTAACAGAAAATATCGGTTTTAAAAATGATGAAATTATCTGGCTCTATAGCCATTTTACAGATATAAAAATTGCACCAACAACCTATACCATTGATCAGGTCTTAGCAGGATTTGCCGGAAAACCGACTCGAGAAGAAGTCGATGGTAAGATCAAGCGCTTCTTTTATGAGGACCAGGACAACTTTTTGACCTGCTACCTGCGCGAAGAAAACAGTCCCTATGTCGAACGCTGCGAGTACGTGTCTAGAGGGATTTTAGTGAGAAAGGATTACTTCTCCTATACCCGCTATTGTACCGAGTACTTCATTCCCAAAAACAATCAAGCCAACTTGATTGAGCGCCGCTTTTACAATGAAGACGGGACAGTTGCCTACAGCATGCAGATGGCGGATGGTCGCGAAATTTATCGTTTCCCAGATCGCTACCTGGTTGGTCGCCAAGAATTGATCCGCTACTTCATGCAGACCCTTCAATTGACCAAACAAGATCTGGTGATTTTGGATCGGGAAACCAATATTGGTCAGCCTATCTTTGAAGAAGCGCAAAAAGCCCGCCTGGGGGTGGTCGTTCATGCCGAGCACTTCAGCGCCAATAATGTCGATGATCAGTATATCCTGTGGAATAACTACTACGAGTACCAATTTACCAATGCAGACAAGGTGGACTTCTTTATTGTCGCGACTGACCGCCAAAAAGAAATCTTGGCCGAGCAGTTTGCTAAATACACCAACCATCAGCCGGCTATCTATACCATTCCAGTTGGGAGTCTTGCAAGCCTGCCACAAAATGAAAATCGCACTCCATTTTCTATGATTACTGCCTCTCGTTTGGCGACAGAAAAGCATATTGACTGGTTGGTGCGAGCAGTGGTTCGCGCCAAAAGAGAATTGCCAGAACTGTCTTTTGACATCTATGGAAAAGGTGGAGAAGAAGGCAAGTTGCGTTCTCTAATTGATGAATTGGGGGCGGCAGACTATATCCATCTCAAAGGGCATGCCAATCTAGAGGAAATTTATAAGAATTATGAGGTTTACCTGTCAGCATCGACCAGTGAAGGCTTTGGGTTGACCTTGATGGAGGCGATTGGTTCTGGACTTCCGATTATCGGTTTTGATGTTCCTTATGGCAATCAGACCTTTGTCACAGAAGGTAAAAATGGCTATCTCATTCCACCATCAGCAGATCAAGTGGTCGACCAGATCGCTGCTGCCTTTGCAGATAAAATCATCCAGCTTTACAAAAAAGATGATCTAGCCAGCATGCGTCAAGCATCTTATGCGCGTGCAGAAGACTTTTTGACCAGCCGAGTAGAAGAAGCTTGGGCACAATTGATAGAAGAGGTGACACATGCTGAACATATTTGATAGTTATTCTCGTGAGAGCCAGGATTTGCTCCACTCTATGAAAGAGTCTGGCTTTGACCATCCGACCGTTGTTTTGGAGCCAAACGGTTTCTTACCAGACGGTGTTGAGTCTCCCTTTATCTATTTCTTAGGACAAGCAAAAGGGGAGAAGCGCGGACGCTACTTTAATGAAGTTCCAGTGCCTGATTTCTGGGAAGTTTCTGGGGATAACAGTTCGGGGAGAGTGACCTACTATGGTCAAGAAAAGGCTCGAATTGTTTACCATGCTGCTTCCTATAAACGCATCGTTGAGCGCTTAGAGTGGTTGGACGATAAGGGACAAGTGTTCATGATTGAGCGCTTCGACCAATACGGTCGCAAAATTGCCGTAACGACTTGTGGCGATCAGGGCCAACATTTGGTGACCACTTATTTTGAAGGGGATATCGAGCGCTTGACAGAGAATCACCAAACAGGGGATTTGATTTTGACCTTGGACCATCAACCCATGCGGATTTTCAAGAATCGCTTAGATTACTTTGTCTTTTATCTAGAGTATCGTGGTTTTGATTTGGATGGTTTGGTCTACAATACGCTGGCTACCTCCTTTAGCATTAGTCTCCAGTTGGGTAATAAAGGCATCAAAGGACGCGATGTCTTGGTGTGGCAAGAGCCTCTTCACGACAGCCTTCCGGGCAATATGCAGTTGATTCTAAAGAGCCCAGAAATCCGGACCAAGAAGATCTTGATTCCGCAAAATGCGACCTATCATCGTGCTTTGCAGTTGACCTCGCAAGATCAGCATAGCTATTTCGGTCCCCTTGGCTACCTGTATGATTTCAAGGTGAAAGACGATATCCGTAAAGACGCCTTTGTCTTGACCAATTCGGATCAGATCGAAGCCTTGACCTACCTAGTAGAGAACTTGCCGAATGTGACCTTCCGTGTAGCAGCTTTGACGGAGATGTCTGCGAGCCTCTTGTCTATGGTCCGCTACCCAAATGTAGTCTTGTACCAAAATATCAGTCAAGAGCGGATCAAAGAGTTGCTTAAGGTCTCTAGTATTTATCTGGATATCAACCACTATGCAGAGGTGCAAGGTATTGTTCGCAAGGCCTTCGAACACCAGCAAGTCATCCTTGCCTTTAGCCATACCCTGCATGACCGCCACTTCCTCGCACAAGCCAATATCTTTGATCAAGGAAAAGAAGCAGATATGGTGGCTCGTATCCAGGAAATCTACCAATCTGTGGATAACTACAGAGAAGCCGTTGCGCAACAAATTGCCCAATCAAGTAGCGTTGAGCCAGCTGTTTTCAAAGCTCGCTTGCAAGAAGGGATAGGTGGACATAGTGAGTGATCGTAAGAAAGACTTATTTTACAAAGAAGTAGAAGGACGGATGGAGTCTCTCAAACGCCGTCCTGCCGAAAAAGAAAAGACGACACGTTCTGAAAAGATCAATGTCACTTTTAATGTGATCATTGGTTTGGTGATTCTGCTGGGAGTTATTTTTACCCTCTTCAGAGTGTTAGGAGGATCCTAAGATGGAAATGGTATTTGCAATCGGGATCTCGATCTTATCCCTCGCTCTTGTGGTTCTGATCACCCTGCAGCCTCGCCAACAACAATCGCTTTCAACAGATGCGACCAGTAACCTAGGAAAGCCAAGTTACTGGCGGTCTCACCGTGGACTCAAGTTAGCGACCCTTGTTGTTAGTATCGTCTTTCTCCTATCCTTATTTCTTTATATGATGGTCGTACAGGCCTAGTCTTTAATAGAATGGATAAAAAGAAGTTGGTGTTTTCCAACTTCTTTTAGAATGTAATCCATCTGTTTCTTACATAATGCAACCTAAATGATACATAAAAAATTAAAGAGATATCTACAATTTGAAGAGGCTGGGACAAAAGTCCTAGCCTCTCAATTGTTTTTGGATTGTCGAGCAAGACGCAGTGGTTGAGTGGGCTCTACTACGCTGATTTCATCAGCTTTTACAGCCCTACTCAACTGTGCGGAGGTGGGACGACGAAATCGAATTCTAACGAATTACCGATTTCTCTCCCACTCTCTTTTTTATCCTGCTTCCTTCTCTTTTATGGTATACTGAAAGCGACAACATGATTGGAGCTCTCGATGAAAAAGATTCCCTTAGTATTTTCAGGATGTCTGTTAGGACTGGTTGGCGCTGGAAACCTTCTTGCAGACTCGCTACCCTTCCTTGCTCACGCCTTTAGTCTGACAGGTTTGTTCTTCTGGTTTTTCTTTGTCGTTTATCATGCGATTCGCTGGCAAGAAACCAAGATAGAATTCCAACAACCAGCCCTTTTATCTGGGATGGCGACTTTTCCCATGGCAGGGATGATTCTATCCACCTATCTTTTGCGCCTCTTTCCAGCCTTTGGGGGTCTATCACAGTTGGTCTGGTGGTCTGCCTTTCTCTTGGATCTGGGCTTAATTCTCTATTTTACCAAGACACATGTCCTAGCGCGACCAAGAGCCAATGCCACTCCCAGTTGGACCGTTCTCTATGTAGGCATTGCAGTAGCAGCTTTGACCTATCCCGTTGTGGGAATAAGAGAGATTGCTTATCTCGCTTTAGTGATTGGTTTTGGTTTGACCTTTCTTCTTTATCCCCTTATCTATCATGATTTGAAGCAGTCCCCCTTACCCAGTCATCTGTTGGGCCAAGAAGGCATCTATTGTGCTCCCTTTTCTCTTCTTTTAGCAGCCCTGGTTCGTGTGGGTGGAGCGAGCTTGCCCACCTGGTTCTTACTGATCATGGTGGTGGCCTCGCAAGGTTTTTATTTCTTTGTGTTGATGCGCCTACCGAAAATGATCAAAGAAGGTTTTCAACCTGCTTTTTCAGCCCTGACCTTTCCAACAGTCATCACAGCGACCTCTTTGAAAATGGCCCAAGGCTTGTTGCAACTACCTTTCTTGACAGTTCTTGTATGGCTGGAAACTCTTCTTTGTCTCTTGATTTTAGTCGCTGTCTTAGGTGGTTATGTGGCCTATCTCAGAGAGTAGGAAGGCATCCTTTTTCATTGAAACCTTGTCACGATTATGGTAAGATGCACTATACGATTTGTCATACTTTATAGGAAAGGTATCTATGAAATTCATCAAAGGAAAGCTCTCACTGCTGTATCCCCTCTTTCTGCTCTTGTTTTATTTTTATGTTCGGCCCCAATTTCGCCCCTTGGCCCAGTATGTCTCCAATAGTGTAGCAAGTGCCAATAGCTATTATTGGACCTTATTTGGCCTAGAAGGCCTCTATGCAGTCTTTACAGGATTTTTGGTCTATCGTTTTTCTAAAAAAGCGCAGTTTAAGCTGGGGAAGAACCCTCTTCAAGCTCTGATAGAAGCCGTTTTTGCGGCCTGTTTGGTTTACTGGTTGGACTACTTCATCAGTGGTTTTGTTCAAGGACGGGCAGCCGTTTTGAGTCTCTTTCCACGGGAAATTAGCCCAACAGGTGTGCTTATCCTAGTGATTGCAATGGTTATCATCCGGCCGGTGACAGAGGAGCTGATCTTTCGTGGAGCCTTGGTGAATGCCTACTTCAAAGGCTGGAAACTCTATGCTGAGATTTGGCTTCCAGCCCTCATCTACAGTGGCTTACATTTTCTCCACAATCCCTTTTCATTAGGAGCTTCTATCATCTATCTCCTGCCGAGTGTGATTTTTGGGACCCTGTATTATCGGAGCAAGACGCTCCTTTCTCCTATTTTGGCTCATATCTTGCTCAATCTCTACTACACCTTGCCTTTACTTTTATCTGTATTCAAGTAGCAACCGATTTCCTGAGTGAGATTGGTTTTTTTTGAAAATATGGTATAATAGAATAAATTTAATAGAGGGAGTTGAGGTTTGAAAAAAAGCTACCGCGTCAAACGTGACAAAGATTTTAATGCTATTTTTAAAAGTGGTCAAAATGTTGCCAATCGGAAATTCGTTGTTTACCGCTTGCGCAAAGACCAACCACATTTTCGAGTCGGCCTGTCTGTTAGTAAGAAGCTGGGAAATGCTGTGACTAGAAATCGCATCAAACGTTTGATTCGCCATGTTTTGATCAAACACCAAGCCTTCCTTACGACCGATGATTTTGTCGTCATTGCTCGTAAAGGAGTGGAGGAGCTCGACTTCCATCAAGTTGAGAAAAATCTTGTACATGTCTTAAAATTAGCGCATGTCTACCAAGAAAGGGAATAATGTGAAAAAGAAACTGAAGTTAACTGGATTATTAGGAGCAGCCTTATTGGTCTTGACAGCTTGTGGGACCTCTCAAGTGACAGCTCAGTCGACAGGTGGTTGGGAACGCTTCGTCTACTTCTTTGCCGAAGCCATTCGCTTCTTGTCATTTGGCGGAAGTATCGGTGTGGGGATTATCGTCTTTACCATTGTCATCCGGACGGTCCTCTTGCCGCTTTTCCAATATCAAATGAATTCAACCCGCAAGATGCAGGAAATTCAACCCCTACTCAAGGAATTGCAAGCCAAGTATCCTGGAAAGGATCTAGATAGTCGGACCAAGCTTTCTGAAGAGATGCGGGCCCTTTACAAGGAAAAAGGCGTCAAAACATCTTCAGCCTTTCTTCCTCTCTTGATTCAGATGCCGGTTTTGATGGCCTTATTCCAAGCGCTGAGCCGTGTCGAATTCCTTAAAGTTGGTCACTTCCTTTGGTTGGACCTTGGCGCGATCGACCCGACTTACATCTTGCCGGTTCTTGCAGCGCTCTTCACATTTTTCAGTAGTTGGTTGACCAATAAAGCCATGCCAGAGCGCAATGGGAGTGCAACAACCATGATGTATGTGATGCCTGTGATGATCTTCTTCTTTGCCTTGTTCTCAGCTAGCGGGGTCGCACTCTACTGGGTGACTTCCAATGCTTACCAAGTCGGACAGACCTATCTCTTGAACAACCCCTTCAAGATTATCGCAGAGCGTGAAGCAAAAGAGCAAGCTTCGCGAGACATGGAAAAACAAAAACGCCGTGCCCTAAACAAAGCACAGAAAAAGAAAAAATAAGAAAGAGGTGGACATATGGTCCTATATACTGGAGCAACTGTTGAAGAAGCCATTCAAAAAGGCCTGAACGATTTAGATATTCCCCGTATGAAGGCACACATTACAGTTGTAGCGCGTGAGAAGAAAGGTTTTCTTGGCTTGTTTGGGAAAAAACCAGCCCAGGTTGAGATTGAGCCGATTGCAGAAACAACGGTTGTGAAAGCCAATCAAAAAGCCGTCAAAGGTGTCCCAGATGAAATCAATGCGCAAAACGAGCCGGTTAAGACAGTGAGCGAAGCAACGATCGATCTCGGACGCGTCGTTGCAGCGATCAAAAAGGTCGAAGAAGAAGGAGAAGTTGTCTCTGAAGAAATCAAGACAGAAATCCTCAAACATGACAAAGAAGCAGATACCGTTCTTGAAGAAAAAGGGCATGAACATATCCTTGAGAAGGTTAAAGAACCAGTAGCAAAAGAATCAAATGAGTCTGATTTCTCAAACCTTGGTATCGAAGTAGAGGAAAACTACAATATCGAAGAAGTCGTCACAGATGTGACAGCCTATGTTCAAACAGTAATCGATGAAATGGATGTGGATGCGACCATCTCAAGCAGTCACAACCGCCGTACGGTCAATATGCAAATTGATACCAATGAACCGGGACGTGTCATTGGATACCACGGAAAAGTCTTGAAGGCTCTTCAACTTTTGGCGCAAAATTACCTCTATAACCGCTACTCAAAGAATTTTTACATTACCATTAATGTTAATGACTATGTAGAACACCGGGCGGAAGTTCTTCAAAGCTATGCTCAGAAGTTGGCAACGCGTGCCCTCGAAGATGGGCAAGCCCAACAGACAGATCCGATGTCAAACAGTGAACGCAAAATCATTCACCGGATTGTCTCTAAGATGGAAGGAGTCACTAGCTACTCTGAAGGGGAAGAACCAAACCGTTACGTAGTGGTAGACATCGAAGGATAATCAAGCTATTATTTCCCATAAGGGAGAGACGGGATTGAGCCGATCTCTCCTTTTTTAGGTTTAGAAAGGAAGCAGATGGCATTTGCAGCGATTCGAGAGTTTTTAAAGCTTCAAGGAATTCACTACCAGGCCCCAGCAAAGGCAGGCGTGCTAGCCTCAGAGATGGAGCAGTATCGTGCTCTAGCTCAAGCGGCTCGTAAGGAATTCACCGATTTGGTCTCAGCCTTTCAGAAGCGTCACCCCTATTTGGAGCAAGATCGGACCAGTCAATGGATGAACCAGGCCCAGGTCTTGCGACCTCATTTTTGGGCCTATCTAAAAGGAGAAGGGACGATGGCAGAACCTATGTTTGCCTTGAGGCTCTATGGAGATGCAGCTGATTTTGGAGTTTCCTTAGAGGTGAGTTTTATCGAGCGAAAAAAAAGATGAGCAGAGCCTTCAAAAACAACAAATGGTTCTCACCCTTCCCATCACTCAGCCAGTTTATTATTTCGCCCAGAAAAATGGAGAGAGTCAAAGGGTAGAAGGAACAGAAAAGAATCGTCATGATCTGTTACAAGCAGTAGCAGAAGGGGCGGTTCGTAAGGTCCTCGTCAAATACGATGTTTCTCTAGTCGTGGAAGATTCTCTTGAGGATATCCTGGATCAGTTGCAAGAGGCGCTGGTGGCTCTGGAACCCTATTACTTGGCAACCCGTCAGGTGTAGAAAGGTTTTCTCCGACCTGTATTTGCAACAATTTTGCCATAGCTATTGACAAATAGAGCTGAATCCGATAGAATAGTAAAGTATGTTTAGTAACTGATCACAACTAGCCGGCTAAACGAATACAAAATCTATGAGGAGGTATTCATCGTGAAACGTACTTATCAACCAAGTAAACTTCGTCGTGCGCGCAAACATGGTTTCCGTCACCGTATGGCAACTAAAAACGGTCGTCGCGTATTGGCAGCTCGTCGTCGTAAAGGACGCAAAGTTTTGGCTGCCTAATTCAGATAAAAAACTAAAAACCAGTAGAAACTCGAGACTACTGGTTTTTGTTTTGTCCGAAAGTGAATTTAGAGGCGCTTTCTGCTATAATAGAAAGAAGAAAAACTCGGAAGAAAAGGAAGATCATGCAGATTTTTGATACCCACACCCATCTCAATGTGGAAGAATTCGCAGGAAAAGAACAAGAAGAGCTGGACTTGGCCAAGGAAATGGGCGTTGTAGCTCATAATATTGTCGGTTTTGACAAACCAACGATTGAGCGAGCCATGGAGTTGGCAGACCAGCATCCAGAGCTCTATCTCACACTTGGTTGGCACCCCACTGAGGCGGGCGATTATAGTCCTGAAGTGGAGGCCTATTTACTTGAACAGTTGAAACATCCCAAAGTCATCGCCCTAGGAGAAATTGGTCTGGATTACCACTGGATGACAGCACCAAAAGATGTTCAAGAAAAGGTTTTTCGTCGTCAGATTCAATTGTCTAAGGACTTGGACTTGCCTTTCGTGGTGCATACGCGTGATGCTCTTGAAGATACCTATGCCATCATCAAGAGTGAAGGAGTCGGGCCTCGCGGTGGGATCATGCATTCCTTCTCAGGAAGTTTAGAAGAAGCCAAACGCTTCATGGATCTGGGAATGATGATCTCCTTTTCTGGAGTGGTGACGTTTAAGAAAGCCACAGATGTCCAAGAAGCAGCAGCTGGCCTGCCGCTCGATAAGATCTTGGTTGAAACAGATGCTCCTTACCTGGCACCAGTTCCCAAACGTGGCCGAGAAAATAAAACAGCCTACACTCGTTATGTAGTAGACTTCATTGCAGAACTACGTGGCTTAACAACAGAAGAAGTGGCTCAGACAACCTATGACAATGCAAGAAAGGTATTTGGCCTTGACTGAGAAAAGAAAAATACCGGAAGTGATTGTTGTTGAAGGCAAGGACGACACAGCCAATCTCCGTCGTTTTTATGAGGTGGATACCTATGAAACACGAGGCTCTGCGATCGATCAAGATGACTTGGAACGAATTGCTACCTTGCAAGAGTTGCGTGGGGTCATTGTTTTTACCGATCCAGACTATAATGGCGAGCGCATTCGCAAGATCATTATGCAAGAGGTGCCCCAGGCCAAACATGCCTTTTTAAATCGAGGCGAAGCAGTACCCAAGTCCAAGACCAAGGGGCGTTCCTTGGGAGTGGAGCATGCTAGCTTTGAAGACTTAGAAAAAGCCCTAGCTGGACTGGTCGGGTCTTACGAAGATGAAAATTTCTTTGATATCACAAAGACCGACTTGATGCGGCTTGGACTGTTGATGGGAAGCGATAGTCGCAAACGACGAGAATACTTAGGAGAAGCCTTGCGCATCGGCTACTGCAATGGCAAGCAATTGATCAAACGCTTGGAGTTGTTTGGAATTAGTTTAGCACAAGTCGAAGAGGCGATGGCTAGTTATTAAGACGGAAGTAGAGGGGATCCTTTACCCCTAAACTGATTAGAAAAGAGAAAAAATGAGAATTGCAGATTATAGCGTGACCAAGGCAGTGCTGGAGCGTCACGGATTTACCTTTAAAAAATCCTTCGGTCAAAACTTTTTGACCGATACCAACATCCTTCAAAAAATTGTGGATACGGCAGAGATCGATAAGCAGGTCAATGTCATCGAAATTGGTCCTGGGATTGGGGCACTTACTGAGTTCTTGGCAGAAAATGCCGCAGAAGTCATGGCCTTTGAGATCGATGACCGCTTGGTTCCTATTTTGGCGGATACCTTACGGGATTTTGATAATGTCACAGTTGTCAACCAAGACATCCTCAAGGTAGACCTCAACCAGTACATCGCAGAGTTTAAAAATCCAGACCTTCCGATCAAGGTGGTGGCTAACCTTCCGTATTACATCACAACTCCCATCCTCATGCACTTGATCGAATCCAAGATTCCTTTCCAAGAATTTGTGGTCATGATGCAAAAAGAGGTGGCAGACCGCATCTCGGCTGAGCCCAACACCAAGGCTTATGGTTCTTTATCCATTGCAGTCCAATACTATATGACTGCTAAGGTAGCCTTTATCGTGCCTCGCACCGTCTTTGTGCCAGCACCAAACGTCGACTCTGCCATTTTGAAGATGGTCCGTCGCGAAGAACCAGCAGTAGCTGTCAAGGATGAAGATTTCTTCTTCTCTGTCAGCAAGGCTAGCTTTGTCCACCGCCGCAAAACACTTTGGAACAACTTGACTAGTCGCTTTGGCAAGACCGAAGAAATCAAAGCCAAACTGGAAGCAGGAATCCAAGCTGCAGGCCTGCAACCTTCTGTACGAGGAGAAGCTCTGAGCTTAGAAGACTTCGCTCGCCTAGCAGATGGCCTTCTAGAAGTAGGAATAAAATAACAGAAAAGACATGAGCTTCGTAGCTCATGTCTTGTTTTTGTAGAAGGAAAGGACGGGATTTGAACCCGCGCGTGAATAAAAATCCACTTGCCGGATTTCGAGTCCGGTGCCGTACCGAGCTGGGCCACCTTTCCAAGATGCGGAGAAAGGGATTTGAACCCTCACGCCCGAAGGGGCACATGCGCCTGAAGCATGCGTGTCTGCCGTTCCACCACCTCCGCATAGTTCTATTATACACTTTTTAGGAAAAATGCCAAGGAAAAAAAGGAAGGTGCCCTTTCCCGAATTCTGCTAAAAGACAAGTCATAACGGATACTCCGTCTTCTGTTTCTATCCGTTTAAAAAACGAACCTATTCGTTTCTAAAAGCGTTCGGAGAGGTTCACTTTTCGTTTTTTATTATCAAGCAATCCAGCCTTATTTCTCATTTTTTGGTATAATAGATAGTATTAATCTCAAAGGAGTGCGATTTGCAAGGAACAATCGTCAAGGCCTTGGCTGGCTTCTACTACGTGGAGTCAGACGGTCACATTTACCAGACACGGGCTCGTGGAAATTTTAGAAAAAAAGGACAGACTCCTTATGTGGGGGATCAGGTGGAGTTCTCTGCTGAAGAGAATTCGGAAGGCTACATTTTGAGCATTGCGCCTCGAAAAAATAGCCTCGTGCGTCCTCCTATTGTCAATATTGATCAGGCAGTAGTGATCATGTCAGCGAAGGAGCCGGATTTCAATGCCAATCTTTTAGACCGTTTTCTGGTTCTTTTGGAGCACAAGGGGATTCATCCCATTGTCTATATTTCAAAACTGGACTTGTTAGAAGATATGGAAGACATCCAATACTACCAAGGAATCTATCAGGCTATTGGCTACGACTTTGTCTTGTCGATTGAGGAACTCTTGCCCCTTTTGACCAATCAAACCACGGTCTTTATGGGACAGACCGGTGTAGGAAAATCGACCTTGCTCAATAAAATCGCTCCGGATCTGGAGCTTGAAACGGGTGAGATTTCAGATAGTCTGGGGCGCGGTCGACACACGACCCGAGCTGTCAGCTTTTACCATTTAAATGGAGGAAAGATCGCAGATACGCCTGGCTTCTCCTCCCTCGATTATGAAGTGACGACCAGCGAAGACTTAAATCAAGCCTTCCCAGAGATCGCCGATGTGAGCCACTCTTGTAAATTTCGTACCTGTACCCACACGCATGAGCCAGCTTGTGCGGTGAAACCAGCCGTTGAAAGAGAGGAAATTGCACCTTTCCGTTATAAGGATTACTTGCAATTTCTAAGTGAGATTGAAAACCGTCGCGAAACCTATAAAAAAGTTTCGAAAAAAATGCCAAAATAGGAGACACTACAACGATGAAAACAATGAAAATTGCACCCTCAATTTTGAGTGCCGATTATGCCAATTTTGAAAGTGAATTGAAACGCTTAGAAGCAGCAGGAGCTGACTATGCCCATATCGATGTCATGGATGGCCATTTTGTGCCCAATATCAGCTTTGGAGCTGGTGTCGTAGAGAGCATGCGTCCACATAGCAAGTTGGTCTTTGATTGCCACTTGATGGTCACCAATCCTGAACACCATATCGAAGAATTTGCCCGTGCAGGTGCTGACATCATCAGCATCCATGTGGAAGCTACTCCCCATATTCACGGAGCTCTTCAAAAAATTCGTCAAGCAGGTGTGAAGGCTAGTGTCGTGATCAATCCAGGAACTCCTGTAGTCAGTATCAAACATGTCTTGAACTTGGTAGATCAAGTCTTGGTCATGACCGTTAATCCAGGATTCGGTGGCCAAGCCTTCTTGCCTGAAACCATGGACAAGGTGCGCGAATTAGCCGCGCTTCGTGAAGAAAAAGGCTTAGGCTTTGATATCGAAGTCGATGGAGGAATTGATGGCCAAACTATTTCCCAAGCAAAAGAAGCCGGGGCCAATGTCTTTGTAGCAGGCTCTTATGTCTTTAATGGAGATGTTAATGAGCGTGTTCAAACGCTCCGAGATGCTGTAAATGGGTAAGATCGCAATACTGGCAGGAGGGGACAGCACGCTTTTGCCAAGAAATCATGACGCTTATGTAGGCGTTGATGGTGGCTGTTTGAAGTTACTGGAACAAGGCCTGCCATTAGATATAGCTGTGGGGGATTTCGATTCCGTCTCTGAGACTGATTTGAATAAGATCCGTATCCAAGCCAAGCAGGTTATTCAATCCATCCCTGAAAAGAACGATACGGATTTGGAATTGGCCTTGAAAGCAGTCTTTGAAGCCTATCCAGAGGCTATTATCACCGTTTATGGTGCCTTTGGCGGTCGCTTGGATCACTTCTTGTCTAATATCTTTTTACCGACCGATCCAGACCTAGCTCCCTACATGGATCAGATCCAATTAGTCGATGGTCAAAACCGCTTAATCTACAGACCAGCTGGCTGCCATGAGATTCAGCCAGATCCAGCCATGTCCTATGTTGGTTTTATGCCTGTCGGACAAGGCCACTTAGAGATCACAGGGGCCAAGTATCCGCTCCATCAGGATAATTATTTTTTGAAGGCCATGTATGGCTCCAATGAATTTTTGGATCAACCGATTCAAGTGAGTCTTGACCGTGGCTATCTTGTCATTGTTTATAGTAAAGACAGAGGTTAATATGAATATCATTCTGCTTCTGATTGGCCTGCTCAATCTGGGCCTCCTCATCTATCTCTTGCAACGGTCAGATGATACTAGACCGGCTTTACGAGAGATGCTGGAAGACCATGAGGATCATTTGACAGACCAGTTGGACTATCGTTTTGAAAAAGAAAGACAAGCAAGCCAGATTGCCAATCAGCAGTTAGAGATCGCCCTGACAGATCGCTTAACCGAGATGCGAGTGGAGATCCACCAGCAGACGACGGCTCTGCGCGCTGAGATGAACGAGCACTTTACTAAAAATCGGGACAAAACAGATGAGCGTATGCGCCAGATTCAAGAGTCCAATGAAGTGCGGCTAGAACAGATGCGCCAAACGGTAGAAGAAAAATTGGAGAAAACCTTGCAGCACCGCTTGCAGACCTCCTTTGAGACGGTTTCAAAACAATTGGAGTCGGTCAACAAAGGGTTGGGAGAAATGCAGACGGTGGCGAGGGATGTCGGAACCCTTAATAAAGTTCTCTCCAATACCAAGACGCGTGGGATTATGGGCGAATTGCAGCTGGGCCAAATCATTGAAGATATCTTGACTCCAGCCCAGTATGAGCGGGAGTTTGTCACCGTTCCCCAATCCAGTGAGCGCGTGGAATATGCCATTAAGCTTCCGGGGCAAGGAGAGGAACCAGTCTATCTACCGATTGACTCTAAATTCCCACTGGAAGACTACTATCGTCTGGAAGAAGCTTATGAATCAGGAGAGAAAGAGGAGATCGAGCGTTACCGCAAGGCCCTTCTTGCTAGTATCAAGCGTTTTGCTAAAGATATTCAACAAAAATACCTCTTTCCACCAGCGACGACTAATTTCGGAATTCTCTTTTTGCCAACTGAAGGCCTCTATTCCGAAGTGGTTCGCAATCCAGCATTCTTCGATCGCTTGCGTCGGGACGAACAAATTTTAGTGGCTGGTCCAAGCACGCTATCAGCCCTCTTGAACTCCTTGTCTGTTGGCTTTAAAACGCTTAACATCCAAAAGAGTGCAGACGATATTAGTAAAGTGTTGGGATCGGTCAAATCAGAATTCCACAAGTTTGGAGGGATTCTGGCCAAGACCCAGCGCCATTTAAAAAATGCTTCCAATAATATTGATGATTTGCTAACCAGACGGACTAGTGCCATCGAGCGGACACTCCGCCAAATCGAAAGCGATGAGGACCTGCTGGGACTAGATGTATATATAGAAGATGGAGAAGATGATGGTCAAAATTAGCCAAATGAAAAAAGATGAATTGTTCGAAGGATTCTATTTAATCAAGTCAGCAGAAGTGCGTCAAACGCGGGCCGGGAAAAACTACCTCGCCTTTGTCTTCCAGGATGAGACCGGTACGATCGAAGGCAAATTATGGGATGCCCAACCCCACAATGTAGAGAGCTTTACAGCTGGGCGCGTGGTCCATATGTCTGGACGTCGAGAAGTTTACAATAATACTCCGCAAGTCAACCAATTAAACATGCGCTTGCCCCAAGCAGGAGAGCCCAACAATCCAGCAGACTTTAAGGAAAAACCACCAGTAGATCCCAAAGAATTGCATGAATACTTGTCAAACATGATTTTCAAAATTGAAAATCCAGTCTGGCAACGGATTGTTCGGGCCCTCTATGGGAAATATGAGAAAGAGTTTTATAGCTATCCAGCTGCTAAGACCAACCACCATGCCTTTGAAGCCGGTCTCGCTTATCATACGGCGACCATGGTCCGTTTGGCAGATAGTATCGGTGATATCTATCCTCAGTTGAATAAAAGTTTGCTCTTTGCAGGGATTATGTTACACGATTTGGCCAAAGTGATCGAGTTGACGGGACCTGAAAATACAGAATACACTGTTCGAGGCAACCTCATCGGCCACATTGCACTGATCGATGAAGAAATCACCAAGGTCTTGCAAGACTTGAAGATTGATGATCAAAAAGAAGAAGTGATCGTCCTTCGCCATGTGATCTTGAGTCACCATGGCTTGCTGGAATACGGTAGTCCTGTTCGTCCAAAAATCATGGAAGCAGAGATTATTCATATGATCGATAATTTGGATGCGGAAATGATGATGATGACAACAGCCCTTGGCTTAATTGGTCCTGGCGAAATGACCAATAAAATCTTCGCCATGGAAAATCGTTCCTTCTATAAACCGAATCTCGACTAGTAAAAACAGGGATAAATACGGGAATGATTCTGCCAAAAATAAAATAATCAGGAAAAAACGGCCTTCTGTAAATCAGAATGTTCGTTTTTTTCGCTTCTTATGGTATAATGATAGAAAAAACTACATGGTGAGAAAATGAAATTAAGAAGAAGTGAACGGATGGTCGTAATTTCTAATTACTTGATCAACCATCCCTATGAATTGACTAGCCTCAATACGTTTGCGGAAAAGTATGAGTCTGCCAAGTCTTCCATCTCAGAAGATATCGTGATCATTAAGCGTGCGTTTGAAGAGATGGAAATCGGAAATATTGAGACCATTACAGGAGCTGGTGGAGGTGTTATCTTTACACCGTCTATCTCAGATCAAGAATCCAAAGAAATCGTCGAAGATCTTTGCAAGCAACTGTCTGAAAGTGATCGTATCCTTCCTGGTGGCTACATTTACCTGTCTGATCTTTTGAGCAATCCGAAGATTTTGAATCGGATCGGCCGCATCATTGCCAAAGCCTTCCGGGGCAAGAAGATTGATGCTGTCATGACCGTAGCGACTAAGGGAGTTCCTCTAGCTAATGCAGTAGCCAATGTCTTGAATGTTCCATTCGTCATTGTCCGTCGTGATTTGAAAATCACTGAAGGGTCAACCGTTAGTGTCAACTATGTTTCCGGCTCAAGTGGGGATCGTATTGAGAAAATGTTCCTTTCAAAGCGGAGCCTAAAAGCAGGAAGCCGGGTCTTGATTGTCGATGATTTCCTTAAAGGTGGCGGAACGATTAACGGAATGGTCAGCCTCTTGTCTGAATTTGATTCTGAATTAGCAGGAGTAGCTGTCTTTGCGGATAATGCTGCAACCGACCGGGAATTCTTTGAACACAAATCCTTATTGCGCGTGACCAACATCGATGTAAAAGAAAATAAATTGAGTGTCGAAGTTGGGAATATCTTTGATTAAGAGCAACAAAGGAGGATCAAAAAGTGAAAAGAATTTTAGATCGATTTGATAATAGTCCTTTGTGGATTCGCTTGGTGACAGTTCTGTCTCTATCCTTTATTTTGGTAGCTGGTTTGTATACCGTTAAAAAGAATACGGCTGCCCAGGTAACGACAGAAATTCAACCTGCTAAAAAAACAGGTTCCCTTCCAGTGAAAAAGGAAACAAAGGAAGAAAAAGAAAAGAAGGAAGAAAAGAAAAATACAGAAGCTGCTGAAAAAGCAGTCGTTCAAATGGAAACAACGCCAAGTCAAGATTCTGTGAACGCTGCCCAAGCTGCTGTGAAGAAAGTCAAAGATGCGACTCAAAAGCAATCGCTTGAAGCCCGTATTCAATACATCGCTAACTATTATGGACTGACCTATGAGAGCGACACAGCGGCAACACAGCAGACTCAAACAGACGCTAATGCCAACGCAAATGCTAATGCCAATGCTAATGCTAATGCTAATGCCAATGCTGGAGTAGCTGGAGCCAATGCGACAGTTCAACCACAACAGCAACAACAACAGTATGCTCCGGCTGCAGATGCAGGGGTAGAAGTACCTGCTGAAGCTGGTCAATAATGAACTTTTTCGACTTCTTTAAAAAATAAAAAAACATCTTGCAATCAAAGTGCCGTCATGTTATAATAATAGACGGTACTTTTTACTTTTGGTCTCTCAAGAGTGTACAGGGACGTGCTGACAAATGTTGCAAAAGTACACACAGATGGTAGCTGTCACCAAGTGTACCATCACCAAAAATAAAAAATTTCACAGGAGAATGTAGATGCCTACAATTAACCAATTGGTTCGCAAACCGCGTAAATCAAAAGTAGAAAAATCTAAATCACCAGCTTTGAACGTTGGTTACAACAGTCATAAAAAAGTTCAAACAAACGTTTCTTCACCACAAAAACGTGGTGTTGCAACTCGTGTTGGAACAATGACACCTAAAAAACCTAACTCAGCCCTTCGTAAATTCGCTCGTGTACGTTTGAGCAACTTGATCGAAGTAACTGCTTATATCCCAGGTATCGGACACAACTTGCAAGAACACAGCGTGGTTCTTCTTCGTGGTGGACGTGTAAAAGACCTTCCAGGGGTACGTTACCATATCGTCCGTGGAGCACTTGATACTGCAGGTGTAAACGATCGTAAACAAGGCCGTTCTAAATACGGTACTAAAAAACCAAAAGCATAAGGAAAGGGGATAAAGAAAAATGAGTCGTAAAAACCGTGCGCCTAAACGCGATGTATTGCCAGATCCGCTTTACAATTCACAATTAGTTACTCGTCTTATCAACCGCGTTATGCTTGATGGTAAACGTGGTACAGCTGCTTCAATCGTATACGGAGCTTTCGAACAAATTAAAGAAGCTACTGGAAACGACGCTCTTGAAGTATTCGAAACAGCTATGGAAAACATTATGCCTGTACTTGAAGTACGTGCTCGCCGTGTCGGTGGTTCTAACTACCAAGTCCCAGTTGAAGTTCGTCCAGAACGTCGTACAACACTTGGACTTCGTTGGTTGGTAACAATCGCTCGTCAACGTGGTGAACACACAATGGTTGATCGTCTTGCAAAAGAAATCTTGGATGCAGCGAACAACACTGGTGCAGCTGTTAAGAAACGTGAAGATACTCACCGTATGGCTGAAGCTAACCGTGCATTCGCACACTTCCGCTGGTAAGATTAAGATACTGAGGGCGTTAAAAAAGCGACTGAAAATTAGGAAGCTTGACGAAGAATCAAGGATTCTAGGAAAGCTTATCTATTTTCCGAGCTTTTAGCCCGGGTTCAATTATGATACTAATAGCGGCAAAGGCCCAAGGCAAAAATAGGAAACTGATGCAGTGTTCCGTGAACACAAAGCAGTTTATCTTTTTTGCACCGGGCCTCGCTCGGGTTCAAATCAGTTAACTTGAGCTTTTAGCCCGAGTTCAATTAAGCTTCGTCAGCTCTTGGACCCAATTCAACTCTTCTTACAAGTTGGAACCAAAACTTAGCATGAAAACACTGAGAACGGGTAGGTCCTGCCTATCCGTTTTTATTAAATCATGTTATAATAGAATATAGAAATAAAAAATATAGGAGAAACAAACCTCATGGCACGCGAATTTTCACTTGAAAAAACTCGTAATATCGGTATCATGGCTCACGTCGATGCTGGTAAAACAACTACAACTGAGCGTATCCTTTACTACACTGGTAAGATTCACAAAATCGGTGAAACTCACGAAGGTGCGTCACAAATGGACTGGATGGAGCAAGAGCAAGAACGTGGTATCACCATCACATCTGCCGCTACAACAGCTCAATGGAAAGACACTCGTGTAAACATCATCGACACACCAGGACAC
Source organism: Streptococcus sp. HMSC072C09 (assembly GCF_001813105.1). NCBI lineage: Bacteria > Bacillati > Bacillota > Bacilli > Lactobacillales > Streptococcaceae > Streptococcus > Streptococcus sp. HMSC072C09. The sequence continues at coordinate 39,693 of NZ_KV811506.1, forward strand.
GTGGACTTCACTATCGAAGTTCAACGTTCACTCCGCGTTTTGGACGGTGCTGTAACCGTTCTTGACTCACAATCAGGTGTTGAGCCTCAAACTGAAACAGTTTGGCGTCAAGCAACTGAATACGGAGTTCCACGTATCGTATTCGCTAACAAGATGGATAAAATCGGTGCTGACTTCCTTTACTCAGTAAGCACACTTCATGACCGTCTTCAAGCAAACGCTCACCCAATTCAATTGCCAATCGGTGCTGAAGATGACTTCCGCGGAATCATTGACTTGATCAAGATGAAAGCTGAAATCTATACTAACGACCTTGGTACAGATATCCTTGAAGAAGATATTCCAGCTGAATACCTTGAACAAGCTCAAGAATACCGTGAAAAATTGGTTGAAGCAGTTGCTGAAACTGATGAAGACTTGATGATGAAATACCTTGAAGGGGAAGAAATCACAAACGAAGAATTGAAAGCTGGTATCCGTAAAGCTACAATCAACGTTGAATTCTACCCAGTACTTTGTGGTTCTGCCTTCAAGAACAAAGGGGTTCAATTGATGTTGGATGCAGTCCTTGACTACCTTCCAAGCCCACTTGATATCCCTGCAATCAAGGGTGTAAACCCAGATACAGACGAAGAAGAAGAACGTCCAGCATCTGATGAAGAGCCATTTGCAGCTCTTGCCTTCAAGATCATGACTGACCCATTCGTAGGTCGTTTGACATTCTTCCGTGTTTACTCAGGTGTCTTGAACTCAGGTTCATACGTCTTGAACACTTCTAAAGGTAAACGTGAACGTATCGGACGTATCCTTCAAATGCACGCCAACACTCGTAAAGAAATCGAAACAGTTTACTCTGGAGATATCGCTGCTGCCGTTGGTTTGAAAGATACTACAACTGGTGACTCATTGACAGATGAAAAAGCAAAAATCATCCTTGAATCAATCGAAGTTCCAGAACCAGTTATCCAATTGATGGTTGAACCTAAATCTAAAGCAGACCAAGACAAGATGGGTATCGCCCTTCAAAAATTGGCTGAAGAAGATCCAACATTCCGCGTTGAAACAAACCCTGAAACTGGTGAAACAGTTATCTCTGGTATGGGTGAGTTGCACTTGGATGTCCTTGTTGACCGTATGAAACGTGAATTCAAGGTTGAAGCTAACGTTGGTGCCCCTCAAGTATCTTACCGTGAAACATTCCGCGCTTCTACACAAGCACGTGGATTCTTCAAACGTCAATCTGGTGGTAAAGGTCAGTTTGGTGATGTTTGGATCGAATTTACTCCAAACGAAGAAGGTAAAGGATTCGAGTTCGAAAATGCTATCGTCGGTGGTGTGGTTCCACGTGAATTCATCCCTGCAGTAGAAAAAGGACTTCAAGAATCTATGGCGAACGGTGTTCTTGCTGGTTACCCAATGGTTGACGTGAAAGCTAAGCTTTACGATGGTTCATACCACGATGTCGACTCATCTGAAACTGCCTTCAAGATCGCTGCATCTCTTGCGCTTAAAGAAGCTGCTAAGACTGCACAACCAGCTATCCTTGAACCAATGATGCTTGTAACCATCACAGTTCCTGAAGAAAACCTTGGGGATGTTATGGGTCACGTAACTGCTCGTCGTGGACGTGTAGATGGTATGGAAGCACACGGTGCAAGCCAAATCGTTCGTGCTTATGTCCCACTTGCTGAAATGTTTGGTTACGCTACTGTTCTTCGTTCTGCAACTCAAGGACGTGGTACCTTCATGATGGTATTTGACCACTACGAAGATGTACCAAAATCAGTACAAGAAGAAATCATTAAAAAAGCTAAAGGTGAAGCTTAATTTACCAAAGCTAAGAAACTCTTCCCATTCGGGAAGAGTTTTTCTTTGTTCCAAGAGTGAATACAAGTAAAAAAGTGCTTTTCCTATCGATCAAGACTTTGTGAAAAACTTTAATAAAAGAGGTGGTGATCTATGATAAATCTTGCTTTTCGTTGGGAAATAGTTGCTTTTTAATGCAATAAAGTATATAATAGAGACTGTTAAAAGATGTTTGGCGCTGTGTCAAGTTACTCTTTTCACAAAAAAATTTTTTGATTTTCATAAGGAGGAAATCACGAATGGTAGTTAAAGTTGGTATTAACGGTTTCGGTCGTATCGGACGTCTTGCTTTCCGTCGTATCCAAAACGTAGAAGGTGTTGAAGTTACACGCATCAACGACCTTACAGATCCAGTTATGCTTGCACACTTGTTGAAATACGATACAACTCAAGGTCGTTTCGACGGTACTGTGGAAGTTAAAGAAGGTGGATTCGAAGTTAACGGTAAATTCGTTAAAGTTTCCGCTGAACGTGATCCAGAACAAATCGACTGGGCTAACGACGGTGTAGAAATCGTTCTTGAAGCAACTGGTTTCTTTGCTACTAAAGCAGCTGCTGAAAAACACTTGCATGCTGGTGGTGCTAAGAAAGTTGTTATCACTGCTCCTGGTGGATCAGATGTTAAAACAGTCGTATTTAACACTAACCACGATATTCTTGATGGTACTGAAACAGTTATCTCAGGTGCTTCATGTACTACAAACTGCTTGGCTCCAATGGCTAAAGCTCTTCAAGATAACTTCGGTGTTGTTGAAGGATTGATGACTACTATCCACGCTTACACTGGTGACCAAATGATCCTTGACGGTCCACACCGTAAAGGTGACCTTCGTCGTGCACGCGCTGGTGCTGCTAACATCGTTCCTAACTCAACTGGTGCTGCTAAAGCAATCGGTTTGGTTATCCCTGAATTGAACGGTAAATTGGACGGAGCTGCACAACGTGTTCCTGTTCCAACTGGATCAGTTACTGAATTGGTAGTTGTTCTTGATAAGAACGTTACTGTTGATGAAGTGAACGCAGCTATGAAAGCAGCTTCAAACGAATCATACGGTTACACTGAAGATCCAATCGTTTCTTCAGACGTTGTAGGTATGTCTTACGGATCATTGTTTGACGCAACTCAAACTAAAGTTATTGACGTTGACGGTAAACAATTGGTTAAAGTTGTTTCATGGTATGACAACGAAATGTCTTACACTGCACAACTTGTTCGTACTCTTGAATACTTCGCAAAAATTGCTAAATAATTCATGCGTATGATGAGAGGAGGGAAACCTCCTCTTTTTTTGTACTTTTTTTAGAGCTTTCTCATCATATTATAGGAATTGCCAAAATAGATTGACAGTGCTAAATAGATTAGGGTATCCTATTCTTGATTGGAGATTTCTAATACAAGAAAATGAAAGCGATTACAGGTCGTGGAGAAAGGAGCCAATGGAAATCGCTCAAGAAAAAGAAAAAACCATACAAGGAGGTCAAGATGAACGGTCATCTATTTGAAAAGAAAGAACGATTTAGTATACGAAAATTCAGTGTGGGGGTTTGTTCCGCATTGATTGGGTTAGCATTTTTAGGAACAGGTGCTGTCTCTGCAGATGAGACGGTTTCTACTAGTGAACAACCCTTGGAAAGCTCTTCAGCAACGACCGAAGACGTCAATCATCTAGTGAGAGAAGCTGGCGTCTATACTGCAGATGCGGCCTTACCTTCTGCAGAAACGGAAAAACCAGTCGCAGAAGCGGTCACTCCGGAGGCTAGCCCTACGAGTACAGAAGCTAGCTCGACGACTACAGATCATCCAGCTGTTTCAGAGACTGAAAAACCAAAAGTTGCTGCTGAAAAAGTGGCCGATTTACCAACCAATGAAGAAAAACAATTGAGACCCAAAGAAGTTAAGTTCGATACCTGGGACGATCTCTTGAAGTGGGAACCAGGAAAACGAGTGGATGACGATATGAACAGAGCAAGCGTCCCACTTGCGAGTCGTTTCCAAGGAAAACAAATTAATGAACAAGCCAACCCTGAAGCGAAGATCCAAGCACTGTCAAATATGAACTCCAAAGCAAAGGATCATGCGTCTGTCGGCGGGGAAGAGTTTAAAGCCTATGCGTTTGATTACTGGCAATATTTGGATTCCATGGTCTTTTGGGAAGGGCTGGTTCCATCAGCAGATGTGATCGATGCTGCCCACCGAAATGGGGTTCCTATTTATGGAACAATCTTTTATAACTGGTCTAGCAGCATCAAGGATCAAGAACATTTTGCAGAAACCTTGAAAGAAGATAGTGAAGGCTCTAAAACTTTCCCGATCGCCCGTAAATTAGTCGAACTTGCCAAGTACTATGGCTTTGATGGTTACTTTATCAACCAAGAAACGACCGGAAATCTTGTAGAACCATTGGGTCCAAAATTGAGAGATTTTCTTCTTTATACCAAGGAATATGCGAAGAGTCTGAACTATCCGATTAAGTATTCCTGGTATGATGCTATGACCTATGAATATGGTCGTTACCATGAGAATGCGCTGGGAGAATACAACTACAATTTCATGCAGCCTGAAAACGGGGAAAATCCAGTTGATACTTTCTTTGCTAACTTTAACTGGGGCAAATCAGAAGTTGATTATTCCATCAGCACAGCTAAATGGATTCATCGGAATCCTTATGATGTTCTAGCTGGACTCGAGCTCCAAAAAGGAGGCTCTTATAAGACTAATGTAGACTGGAATGCCATTTTAGATGAACATGGCAAGTTGCGTCTATCCCTTGGTCTTTATGCGCCAGATACGATTACAGGGCTAGGAAAGACTGGAGAAGGATACCATACCCATGAAGATCTATTCTGGACAGGTTTCCAAGGAGATCCGACTAAAGGAAAACCAGCAGACCAATCTTGGTACGGTATGTCCAATCTAGTAGTGGACAAAACCCCAATCACTAGTGAAGATTTCAATACTTCCTTTAATACTGGACACGGAAAACACTGGTTTGTGGATGGCAAGATTTCTAAAGAAGGGGAGTGGAACTACCGTTCTGTTTCTGGCTACCTTCCAACATGGCGTTGGTGGGTAGAGCATAGTGAGGATAGTGCGCCATTGAAAGGTCGTTATGATTTTGATCAAGCCTACAATGGAGGAAATTCTCTAGCCTTTGAAGGAGATTTAAAAGCCAATAGCAGTCAAAATGTCATGCTCTATTCGACCAAGATTCCTGTGACAGAAACGACAAAATTGAGCGTCAGTCATAAAGGTGGGATCGGAGCAGCTGCCTGGGTAGCTGTTGCCACCAAAGAAGACTACTCTGAATACGAATGGAAAGAATTGACACCGAGTGCGGATTGGTCTACTCAAACCTTTGATTTGGGAAGTTTGGCTGGCAAGACCATTTATGCTGTGAAGATGTTCTTTGACCATGATACGGATGTTAAAGACTACAAATTTAATCTCGGCCAATTGTCGATTACTTCAAACCAAGAGAAACCAGCGACTCCAGCAGAAGTATCCGTTCGAGCAAAACGCCTACAAAATGCGCAAGAAGCAGAAGCAGTCCTCAATTTTAAAGGGGTAGCAGATGCGGATTATTATGAAGTCTATGAAAAAGATGGCGATAACTGGCGTCTCTTAACAGGGTCTTCTGCGACAACCGTCTATCTACCAAAAGTTAGCCGTTCAGCAAGTGCTGAAGGAACCACTCAGGAACTCAAGGTTGTGGCAGTTGGAAAGAATGGTCAACGTTCGGATGCGGGAACTGTAGCCTTTGATTGGGGCATGACCGTGTCAGATACCAGTCTACCAAAAGCTTTAGCGCCAAACGTGGTCATCGGAGCCAAAGTGATCGGTTCGAGCTTCCCGGATGCGGATGGTAGTGAAGGCATCGAAGGTATGTTAAATGGTACCATTACCAGTCTTTCAGATAAATGGTCTTCTGCTCAATTGAGTGGAACCGTCGATATTCGTTTGACACAACCACGGACCATTGTTCGTTGGGTCATGGACCATGCCGGTGCGGGTGGAGAATCTGTCGACGATGGCAAGATGAATACCCGTGACTTCGACCTTTACTACAAGGATGAAGCGGGTGAATGGAAGCTTGCTAAGGAAGTTCGTGGCAATAAAGCCCATGTGTCCGACATTACACTCGACCATCCAATCAAGGCTCAAGACTGGCGTCTCCATGTCATTACGGCAGATAACGGCACCCCATGGCAAGCCATCCGGATTTACAACTGGAAGATGTATGAAAGTCTGGATACTGAAACGGTCAATATTCCGATGAAACATGCTGCAGCGCAAAACTTAGGTAATCATTTTGTCCAAGTCGGCTTCAAAGATGTTCCGGCCGATACCACTCTGACTCTTTATGCCGATAAAGAAGCCACTAGTCCAATTGCGACCATGACAGCCGATCAAGCTGGAAATCTCATCTTTAAACCGCTGGCTTTTGAATCAACCCCGTCTCTTCTTTACTATCGTGCACAAGTTCCTGGTAAAGATATCAGTAATGTTTTGGCGATCGAAGTTCCAAAGAATGATAAAGAAATTGCGGGACTTCAATTTGAAGATGGATTGAGCAAGAAGGTTTACCGGGAAGGCGATGCCCTTTCCTTGAAAGTGGCGACTCTCCGCGTTCATTATAAAGATGGCCAAGCAGATCAACTGGTCAATCTCACCAACTCAGGTGTAGAGATTCATGGATTTGACAGTAGCAAGCTTGGAGAACAACACCTAGAAGTCTCTTACCTTGGTCAGAAATTGGATAAGACCCTCACTGTTTTTGTGGTCAGTGCAGAGGAAGCAGGTGAAAAAGCAGTTGCTGGTCTAGAATTGACCGACAAACCAAAAGTGGAATATATTGTCGGAGAAGCATTGGAGAAGGAGGGTGGACGCTTTACAGTCGTCTTTGAAGATGAAACGACCGAAACGCATGCCTTGACAGATGAAGGGGTTGAAGTGACTGGCTTTGATACGACCAAGGAAGGTCGTCAAACCATCACTGTCCATTACAAAGGAGCTAGTACAAGCTTTGATGTCCTCGTGAATCCAAAACCAGCTCTCAACGATGAATACCTTAAGCAAAAATTGGCTGAAGCTGAAGCTGCAAAAGCCAAAGTAGACTTTACTTTTGCGACTCCTGAAGTCAAAGAAGCTTTGCTGGCTGGAATGGCTGCTTCTGAAAAAGTCTTGAAAGAGCATGATACCAGCACACAAGATCAAGTCAATGAGCAGTTGAACCAATTGACCGCTCTCTTGAAAGCCTTGGATGGTCAAGCCAATCTAACAAAAGAAAAAGAAGCTCTCTCTGCTCTGACAACAGAAGCGACTGCTCTATTAACAAGCAAGCCAAATCACCCTTCTGGAGAGGCTTTGCAGGCACTCCTGGAGAAAAATAAAGAGCTCCTAGCTTCTTCAGAGCTCACTCCTGAAGCGCTTGAAACAGCTAAGACAGGTCTAGAGACCTTGATTGCGCTCCTGAAAGAAGATAAGCCAGCGGTCTTTGTAGACCCTGCGACTGGAGTCGAAGTTCAATTCTCCAACTTAGAGCCAACCGTTGTCAAAGGACTAAAAGTCGCAAAAGTTGAAGCCAATCAGACAGAAAAAGAAGAGCTGAAGGGCCGAGAAGGAATCGTCTTTGATATTGAAGGCGTGGATGCAAGCGGTCAAGACATCGATACGCACCATCCATCCCTTGTGAAAATCCCTGTGGATAAGGATAAAGAAGTGGAGCAAGTTCTCTTCTTCCCAGAAGGTCAAGCTCCTCAATCCTTGGCCTTTGAGAGAGTCGGAGATGTGGTCATCTTTACAGCTCCTCACTTTACCCACTATGCGATTGTCTATAAGCCAGCCAAAACGGAAGGACCAGACCAACCGATCCAACCAGAAGAACCGGCTAAACCAGATCAGCCTGTTCAACCAGCTGCCCCAGTGACTCCGGATCCAGCTAATCCATTGAAGCCTACAGAGCCTTCTCAAGTGGATCAGTTGGCCCCAACGACTTCTACTCAAGCGGATCATCAGGAGGAAGAACACAAGGATATGGTCGATCAAGAGATCCATCAGTTGTTAAGTGCCCACCAAGGAGTGAACTTACAGCCAACGGTTCAGCAAGAAACAAAAGATGCCAGCAAAGAAGGTCAATCGGAACACTTACCAAATACGGCAAGCCTAGAAGCTTCCTTTGCAGCTGAAGCTGTTCTCCTAGCAGCCTTAGGAGGCTTCCTCTTGGCTGGTAAGAAGAAAGAAGAGTAATTCTTTTACAAGATTCTTTTGTTCACTTAAAAAGTCACTCTCAAAAAAAACCTCTCTGGTGAAAACCAGAGAGGTTTGATCTTGTATCTAGAAGTGTCGTTCGGATCCTGTGAATTAGAGGGGAAAAGCATTGGATTTTTCTACCTCTTTTACAGCTTTTGTGATATAATTATCATGTATTAAAAAAAGAAGGAGTCATATCTAATGGCAAAATTGACTGTTAAAGACGTTGACTTGAAAGGGAAAAAAGTTCTCGTTCGTGTTGACTTCAACGTTCCTGTAAAAGATGGCGTGATCACTAATGATAACCGTATCACTGCAGCTCTTCCAACTATCAAGTACATCCTTGAACAAGGTGGACGTGCAATCCTCTTCTCTCACCTTGGACGTGTTAAAGAAGAAGCAGATAAAGAAGGTAAATCACTTGCTCCTGTAGCTGCTGACTTGGCTGCAAAATTGGGTCAAGAAGTTCAATTTATCCCAGGTGTTACACGTGGTGCTGAATTGGAAGCAGCTGTTAACGCTCTTGAAGATGGACAAGTTCTCTTGGTTGAAAACACTCGTTTCGAAGATGTTGACGGCAAGAAAGAATCTAAAAACGATCCTGAACTTGGTAAATACTGGGCATCACTTGGAGATGGTATCTTCGTAAACGATGCATTTGGTACAGCTCACCGTGCACACGCATCTAACGTTGGTATCTCAGCAAACGTTGAAAAAGCTGTTGCTGGATTCCTTCTTGAAAACGAAATTGCTTACATTAAAGAAGCAGTTGAAGCTCCAGAACGTCCATTCGTAGCCATCCTTGGTGGTTCAAAAGTTTCAGACAAGATCGGTGTTATCGAAAACTTGCTTGAAAAAGCTGATAAAGTTCTTATCGGTGGTGGGATGACTTACACATTCTACAAAGCACAAGGTATCGAAATCGGTAACTCACTTGTAGAAGAAGACAAATTGGATGTGGCGAAAGCTCTTCTTGAAAAATCAAACGGCAAATTGATCTTGCCAGTTGACTCAAAAGAAGCGAACGCATTTGCTGACTACACTGAAGTGAAAGACACTGAAGGTGAAGCAGTAGATCCAGGATTCCTTGGTCTTGATATCGGTCCTAAATCAATCGCTAAATTCGACCAAGAATTGACTGGTGCGAAAACAGTTGTATGGAACGGACCTATGGGTGTATTTGAAAACCCTGACTTCCAAGCTGGTACAATCGGTGTGATGGACGCTATCGTGAAACAACCAGGCGTTAAATCAATCATCGGTGGTGGTGACTCAGCTGCTGCTGCGATCAACCTTGGCCGTGCAGACAAATTCTCATGGATCTCTACTGGTGGTGGTGCTTCTATGGAACTCCTTGAAGGTAAAGAACTTCCAGGATTGGCTGCTCTTACAGACAAATAAACTAAATAAAATGAAAGAGGCTGGGACAAAAGTCCTAGCCTCTCAATTGTTTTTGGATTGTCGAGCAAGACGCAGTGGTTGAGTGGGCTCTACTATGCTGATTTCATTAGCTTTTATATCCCTACTCAACTGTGCGGAGGTGGGACGACGAAATCGAATTCTAACGAATTACCGATTTCTGTCCCACTCTCTTTTTTCTTTCTACTGATATCTGTTCTCTCCTTTCTGAAAATATGGTAGAATAATAGAAATAGAAAGATAGGTGACCATGGATTACTTTAAACGACACAAATTTGATTGGTCCAAATTCCGTTTGGGGATGAGAACCTTTAAAACAGGGATTGCCGTTTTTATTGTACTACTTATTTTTGGAATATTTGGCTGGCGAGGCCTTCAGATCGGAACTTTGACAGCTGTTTTTAGTTTGAGGGAAGACTTTGATAAGAGTGTCCACTTCGGGGCTTCGCGTGTCATGGGCAACAGTATCGGAGGTTTTTATGCTGTATTGTTCTTCCTTTTAAAAACGCTCTTTCATGGGGCGTATTGGGTGACTCTTATTTTTGTACCCATAGCGACCATGTTAACCATTATGACAAATGTCGCTATGAATAACAAAGCAGGAATTATTGGAGGAGTTTCGGCAATGCTGATCATTACCCTCTCAATTCCTAACGGAGAAACCTTCTTATATGTTTTTGCCCGAATATTTGAGACCTTTATTGGCGTTTTCGTTGCGATTTTGGTCAATTCGGACGTAGATCGCATTCGCGATTTTCTCAAGAAACACAAAAAAGCTATGTAAGATTATATAACATTTAATCTTGACATAGATTTTTTTTTCGATATAATAGAATAGAAAGAGGAATGGTATGAAGGAAAAGGAATTACGACGCTCGCTGGCAGTCTTTCCGATTGGAAGTGTTATGAAGTTGACCGACTTGACAGCTCGTCAGATTCGTTATTATGAAGATCAAGGGTTAATTTCTCCTGATCGAACAGAAGGCAATCGCCGCATGTATTCATTGGACAATATGGACCGTCTGCTTGAGATCAAAGATTATATTTCAGATGGTTTGAATATTGCGGATATCAAGAAGAGATATGCGGAAAAAGAGCAAGAGCAAACCAAGGTGGTCAGCCAAGAAGCCATTCGTAAGGCTCTTCATCGTGACATTCTTCAGCAAAGTCGCTTCACATCTTCCCCATCGCCATATGGTCAATTTCGTTGATCATTTCATAAGCTTGTAATCTATTTTAAGGAGACAAAAATGTCAATTACTGCTGCAGATATTCGCCGTGAAGTAAAAGAAAAAAATGTTACTTTTATTCGCTTGATGTTCTCTGATATTTTGGGAACCATGAAGAACGTCGAAATTCCAGCTACCGATGAGCAACTGGACAAGGTTCTTTCAAACAAAGCCATGTTTGATGGTTCTTCTATCGAAGGATTTGTCCGTATCAACGAGTCAGATATGTATCTTTACCCAGATTTGGATACATGGACAGTCTTCCCTTGGGGAGATGAAAATGGTAGCGTAGCTGGCTTGATCTGTGACGTCTATACGACAGAAGGAGAACCATTTGCAGGAGACCCACGTGGCAACTTGAAACGGGCCCTTCGTCATATGGAAGAACTTGGATTCAAATCCTTTAACCTTGGTCCAGAACCAGAATTCTTCCTCTTCAAGTTGGACGAAAATGGAGATCCAACTCTTGAAGTAAACGACAAAGGTGGCTATTTTGACTTGGCTCCAACAGACCTTGCAGATAACACTCGTCGTGAAATCGTAAATGTCTTGACCAAGATGGGCTTTGAAGTAGAAGCCAGCCACCATGAAGTAGCCGTTGGTCAGCATGAAATCGACTTTAAGTATGACGAAGTTCTTCGCGCTTGTGATAAGATCCAAATCTTTAAACTCGTTGTGAAGACCATCGCTCGTAAACACGGTTTGTACGCAACCTTTATGGCTAAACCTAAATTTGGAATTGCCGGATCAGGTATGCACTGTAATATGTCTCTCTTTGACCAAGATGGCAACAATGCCTTCTTTGATCCAGAAGATCCACGTGGAATGCAATTGTCAGAAACTGCTTATCACTTCTTGGGTGGTTTGATCAAGCATGCCTACAACTTTACAGCCGTGACCAACCCAACCGTCAACTCTTATAAACGTTTGGTTCCTGGATATGAAGCACCTGTTTATATCGCTTGGGCAGGACGCAACCGTTCCCCATTGGTACGTGTGCCAGCATCACGTGGTATGGGAACTCGTTTGGAATTGCGTTCCGTAGATCCAATGGCCAATCCTTATGTAGCCTTGGCAGTCTTGCTTGAAGTCGGCCTTCACGGAATTGAAAATAAAATCGAAGCACCTGCTCCGATCGAAGAAAATATCTATGTGATGACACCGGAAGAACGTAGAGCAGCTGGAATCACAGATTTACCTTCTACCCTTCACAATGCTTTGAAAGCCTTGACAGAAGACGAAGTGGTGAAAGCTGCCTTGGGTGAACACATTTACACCAGCTTCCTTGAAGCCAAACGAATCGAATGGGCAAGCTATGCGACCTTCGTATCCCAATGGGAAGTAGACAACTATTTAGATCTTTATTAAGAAACAAGAGTAAAGAGGCTAGGACAAAAGTCCTAGCCTCTCAAT
>NZ_KV811506.1:51969-66891 GCF_001813105.1 Streptococcus sp. HMSC072C09
CGAATTACCGATTTCTGTCCCACTCTCTTTTTGATCCTCAAAAGGTCACTATAAAACCAGTCGAAACAGTGGTCTCAACTGGTTGTTTTTTTAATTTTCGTCATCTGGTGTGAGAATCATTGGGATAATGATAGGTTCACGTTCCGTGCTCTCGTATAAGAATGGGCGAAGGGCATTAACAATCGCACCATTGACGGTTTGGATATTGGCATCTTTGTTCTTCAAGGCGATGCGAATTGCATTGAAGAGGATGCGTTGGCTTTCACGAATCAGATCTCCTGATTCACGCATGTAGATAAAACCACGGCTCAAGATGTCTGGTCCAGCCAGGATCATCTTCGATTTGAAGTCAACAGTCGCAACAGCAAGCACAACACCGTCTTCAGAAAGGTCTCTCCGGTCACGAAGGACAGCAGCCCCGATTTCACCGATGCGGTTTCCATCGACATAGATATCTTGAGCATTGAAGCTTCCTGCGATCCGAGCAGAGTTGGCTGTAAGAGCGAGGACATCACCATTACTCATGATGAAGATATTGTCTTTTTCCACTCCGCAATCACGCGCAAGTCCTGCGTGGATCTTCTGCATCCGGTATTCACCATGGACAGGCATGAAGTATTTTGGTTTGATCAAGCGGAGCATGAGTTTTTGTTCTTGTTGCCCCCCGTGTCCAGAAGTATGGATGTTGTTGATCTTTCCGTGAATGACCTCTACACCCGCTTCAGAAATCGTATTGATCAATTTATTCACACTGGTTGTATTTCCAGGAATTGGACTAGAAGAGAAGATCACGGTATCTCCTGGTTGGAGTTGCACTTGGCGGTGCGTTCCGTTGGCAATCCGAGAGAGGGCTGCCATTGGCTCCCCTTGGCTTCCTGTACACATGATCAGGATCTCATTGGCCGCATAGTCTTTGATCTCATTTGGCTCGATAATGGTTCCAGCAGGGACCTTGATGTAGCCAAGCTCAATTCCGTTGACGATGGCTTTTTCCATCGAGCGTCCAAAGACGACGATCTTGCGACCGGTCTTGACAGCAGCCTCAGCAGCTTGTTGGAGACGGAAGATATTTGAAGCAAAGGAAGCAAAGATGATGCGCCCGTGGATCCCTTCGATGATCTTCATGATGGATTGGCCAACCACTTTTTCAGAGTTGGTAAAGGTTGGAATTTCCGCGTTGGTTGAGTCTGAGAGCAGACAGAGAACGCCTTCTTCTCCAAGAGCTGCCATGCGATGGAGGTCAGCTGGTTCCCCAACAGGTGTGAAGTCAAACTTGAAGTCTCCGGTACAGACAATCTTTCCTTGAGGGGTGTGAATCACAATTCCCAAAGGTTCTGGAATCGAGTGAGTCGTACGGAAGAAGGTTGCTTTAAGATTTTTAAATTGAAGCTCAGTGTTTTGGTTGATTTCGTAGAGTTTGGCATCACGAAGAAGGCCATGCTCTTCTAATTTTCCACGGATTAAGGCAAGCGCCAAAGGTCCAGCATAGATAGGGACATTGGCTTGCTTCAAAAGGAAAGGAATCCCACCAATGTGGTCTTCGTGCCCGTGGGTAATGAGGACCGCTTTGACGCGATCGATATTGTCAACGATATAAGAGTAATCTGGGATTACATAGTCGATCCCAAGGAGGTCATCTTCTGGAAATTTGATCCCGGCATCGACAATGATGATTTCATCTTGGTATTCGATCCCGTAGGTATTTTTTCCGATTTCTCCAAGTCCACCAATGGCAAATACACCAACTTCTTCAGGTTTTAAGGTATAAGCCATGGATTAGTACTCCGTTAGTTCAAAAGCACCTGACTCTTTCTCGTAAGCAAGGTGTTGCTCAGAAAGTGGTGTGATAAATTCAATGTTGAAATCTGTGTTTGCTTCAACCAATTGACGTGCTTGGATGCGTCCTTCGCGTTCGTTTGGTGCATCAATATCGAGATAAAGTGCATGCGTTGTTTCACGACGAGGGTTGCGGTCTTTTGTTTCCTGATAAAAAACTTTGTAAATCATGAAGTAATTTTCCTTTCATTATTTCGGTCTATTTGTTAGCTACGGAGGAGTGCAATCACTAGAGTTTCCTACTCGCAACCAGTGGACCTGATTCGATACAATTAATTATCATTATATCATAAATTTGCCTGTAAGTAAAAGATAGACTGGAAAAGTCAGAGAGGCAAAGACCTATAATAGAGAAGCTTTTGAGCGGTTTTGGATAGGAAAATCCTGCGCTCTAGAGGAGAGTTTCGCTGGGATTTGAAGGGAATTTGTAGTATAATATAATCCAGTTCAAGAGGAGTAGGAAATGAAATTATTAGCATTTGATACCTCGAGTAAGGCTCTTTCTGTAGCGATTTTAGAAGATGAGACTCTACTTGCAGAAACAACATTAACCATTAAAAAGAATCATAGTATTACCTTGATGCCGGTCATCGATTTTTTGATGCAACAGATCGACTTGACACCCAAGGACTTGGACCGCATCGTGGTGGCAGAAGGTCCTGGGAGTTACACTGGGCTGCGCATTGCAGTCGCAACCGCAAAGACCTTGGCTCATACTTTAGGGATTGAATTGGTCGGGGTTTCGAGCCTCTTAGCCTTAGTGCCAGATGATCTAGAAGGTTTGGTAGTTCCTGTCATGGATGCCCGTCGAAACAACGTTTATGCAGGTTTTTACCAAGATGATCAGCTGGTCGCACCAGAAGGGCATTTTCCATTTGAGGAAGTCCTAGAGCGTGCAGCGACGGGTGAGCAGGTCACCTTTGTCGGAGAAGTCACGGCCTTTAAGGAGCAGATTGCCTCTAGCCTGCCAAGGGCTACTTACTATGAAACCTTGCCAGATGCAGTGAAAATCGGACGTCTCGGTCTCAAACAAGCGCCTGCTAGCCTCCATGATTTTGTCCCTCGTTATCTCAAGCGGGTCGAAGCAGAGGAAAATTGGCTCAAAGACCACACGGAAACAACGATCTCTTACATCAAGCGCCTATGATGAAAGGAACAATCAGGAAAGGGAGCGTCCAGGATGCGGCCGCCATTCTCGCTGTGCTGGAAGATGTCTATGAAGCTAGTCCCTGGAAGTTGGAGCAGATTGAAGCCGATTTGGAGCAGGAATTGACCTCCTATTTCCTAGCTGTGGATGAAGGACAAGTCCTTGGGTTTGTCGCCATTCAAGAGACTCTCTATGAAGCAGAGGTCCTACAGATTGCGGTCAAGCGCGCCTTTCAAGGCCAAGGCCTAGCTCAGCAGTTACTTGCGCAGTTGCCGGACCAAAAAGAGATTTTCTTAGAAGTGCGCGTGTCCAATCAACCGGCCCAAGGCCTATACAAAAAAATGCATTTTGAAGAAATTGCACGGAGGAAAAACTACTATCACGATCCCATAGAGGATGCCGTGATCATGAAGAGGAACCCGAATGAAAGATAGATATATTTTGGCTTTTGAGACATCTTGTGATGAGACCAGTGTGGCTGTCTTGAAAAATGACGACCAACTCTTGTCCAATGTCATTGCCAGTCAAATCGAAAGTCACAAGCGTTTTGGTGGGGTGGTACCTGAGGTAGCCTCTCGTCACCATGTGGAAGTCATCACCACTTGTATTGAAGAAGCCTTAGAAGAAGCTGGCATCACAGAAGCCGATGTCACAGCTGTGGCTGTCACCTACGGTCCAGGCCTGGTTGGAGCTCTTTTAGTCGGCCTAGCTGCAGCCAAGGCCTTTGCCTGGGCGCACGGCCTTCCTTTGATTCCTGTCAATCATATGGCAGGGCACTTGATGGCTGCTCAAAGCGTCGAGCCCTTAGAGTTTCCACTTTTGGCCTTGTTGGTGAGTGGAGGGCATACGGAGCTAGTCTACGTCAGTGAAGCGGGGGATTATAAGATCGTCGGAGAGACCCGTGATGATGCTGTCGGAGAAGCTTATGACAAGGTCGGGCGCGTCATGGGCTTGACCTATCCAGCAGGACGTGAGATTGATCAACTAGCCCACCAAGGATCTGATATCTACGATTTCCCACGAGCCATGATCAAGGAAGACAATCTGGAATTCTCCTTTTCAGGACTCAAATCGGCCTTTATCAATCTGCACCATAATGCCGAGCAAAAAGGAGAAAGCCTCTCCAATGCGGACCTGTCAGCGAGTTTCCAAGCAGCTGTCTTAGACATTCTCATGGCCAAGACCAAGAAGGCTTTGGAGAAATATCCAGTCAAGACTCTAGTCGTTGCTGGTGGGGTCGCAGCCAACCAAGGTCTTCGTGAACGCCTGGCTTCTGAGATCACAGATGTTAAGGTCATCATTCCGCCTCTGCGCCTCTGCGGGGACAATGCAGGGATGATCGCCTATGCCAGTGTCAGCGAGTGGAATAAAGAAAACTTCGCAGGCTGGGACCTCAATGCCAAACCAAGCCTAGCCTTTGAAGGAATTGAATAAGAAAAAGGAGCCAATTGGATGTGCGATTCCAATGGCTTTTTTGCTGGGATCTCACCAACTAGTAGCGGATTTGCGAGGTAGAAGAAAATTCGGTATGATAGAAGGAATGAAAGATTGGTGAGGGAAGGGAGCGAGAAAATGGTAAAGGTACCGAATAGAGTCAAAAAACTAATCTTTGTAATGATTGGTGTTGGCTTTTTATTGATTTTGTCTTATAGGACTTATATCTCTACTTATATAAAACCATATATGTTTATTGATTTGAAAGAAAAAATTGTCGATTATGATTTTATTGAAAATGGGAAGATTATCATTACAAAATGGGATTATGAAAATAAACTCGATTATTATATGACAAAGAATAATGGGGGTGTGTTACGATCTTATCCAATTGTTGGGAAAACGAAAATTGTTAAAGAATACCACAAACTAAAGGATATTAATGATATGAAACATAATATTCCGAATGGGAAAGAGTATTGGGGTATTACTATATACAATATAAAAAATAAGAAATTAACTCCTAAGGATTATGATCTTTTTAAAATGACTCGTGAATACAACAAATCATATGTACCAGATAGAATTGACAATGTTATCTATATTAGTAATGGCAAAGAATTGTTGGATATATACTTAAAAAGTTCTAAGGATCATTATAAGAAGGACATTATTAAATCTATTGATTTACAATCAGGGAAGGTAATTGATCAAGGTGATACAACGGAAAAAGAAGTTGTGAATGATTCAACCAACTATATTTCATTTTTACCTATTCATGAGCAGCTAACAATGGCTGATCGTAGAATCTCATTAGATAAAACCAAAAAATTTCCTGAATCCGATGCTGTAATGTTTGATAAGTACCCAAATACTAAAGATTTATTTTCCGAAAATCATTCTATGATAGGGATTTTGGTAGATAGACCTAGTGTGGATACGAACATTCCTATACTTCAACTTTTAGTGAATCAAAAAACGAATTTATTTAAAAATGTTACAATACCAGCAGAATATTCTATAGATGGCCAAGAACATGAGATTCATTCCTATGATGAGTTTAAACAATTCTACAATAAAATAGAAAACATACAAGGAGAGTGAAAAAGAGGTTGTTATGCAAACAATAATTAATTTAGGGATATGGGAGAACAAGAATTACCATTTTGATTGGGAGGAAAAAATCTTACTAGAAGAGACATCTTCTCCTAACTACTGGTCTTATGTACTGCTCCCTATTACATTATTTATTATTAACAAAATTTCGGATGGGTTAGCGGAGGCTGGAATATTTGACAATCAGTTGGTCCGACTTGGAACGATTCCGATTTTAGGTGTTATCTCCTACTTCTTAGCTGCGTGGATTATTCGATATTACCATGCAAGCCTGAAATTACAGCCATCCAAGTTGGATGAGGATCAGTGCAAGAAGTTAATCAAGTCATTAAAGAGACGGAAGGTCTACTTTACATTTCTGGTCAATCTTTTTAGGTTCCTAACTGTAGCCGCTATTCTTTTGTTTGTCATCGGAAATGAAACCATTGCAGCACTCTTTTTGATGATTAGTTTTATAGTGATATTTATGTTCAAATTTGATTACCAATTATCCAAATGGCCTGATATGATGGAGAGCATATCTCAAGAAGTGGAAAACGGTAATTAAGGAAATCTCTGATGGGCATGAGGCCTTTGAAAAAGTAGGTGGACGTATTGAAAAAAATTTTAAGTTTGAAACTGGTTTGTTTAGCAATTATTGTAGTCGGTTTAGTATTCTATTTTAAACCTTCAGATACTAAGAAAAAACCTATCGAAACGAGACCTAGCTCAACAAAAGTCATTCATGAAGGGAATCTCAAGGATGTTCAGCTATTTGGTGAGAAAAATCAATTTGTTTTGAGTAAGGATCTGACCTTGGTTGATGGGAAGTATCTGGTTGGTTTTGACTATGTAAAAACCGATGACAGAATAAAATGGGAGTATGTCGGATTCCGATATTACGAGATTGACAATCATTTTAAAGAAACAACCGTAAATGCTTTAGATGAGATTCGTAAGACAGCACCAAAAGCCTTTATTTATGATTATCAAATAAATGTTAATAGTGGAGTAAGTGTTGTAGATCTAATCTATTTTGATTCTCGTAGTGCAATGGAACATAGTATTGGAAATGGGAAAAATGTTTATTACAAGTTAGATGAACAGAAATACTACAGTGACTATGCTATCCCAGAGGGCAGTACAGTTAAGGAAAATATTATATACTGTACAAATTTAAAAGAGTTGATTAATAAGAATACCGGTTTCGAACTTCAAGCAGGATTTAAATTTCAGAAACAGGCTAAGAATGTAAATACAGATATCAATTTATTTGTACATTATCCGGAGTTCAAAGAGAAAATGTTGAGTGGTAAGTACTGGATTGAACCTAGATTACAGTTGTTAAGTAGTAAGGAATGGTTTGATACTCTTCTTCATTGGTTTGCACCTAAGGGACAGGACACCTTACCTGGTGTAAAAATTGAAGCTCGGTACTCAATAGATGGTCAAGAACATGAAATTCGTTCTTATGATGAGTTTAAACAATACTACAACGGACAAGGTGGTGAATTGGCTGAGTAAAGCTTCATCTGGAAGATTTGGAGAAGAAAGTTGGATTGGATCGGGTTGGTACCGTCTAGGATGCGATGTTGAAAGCATGTAGGAAGTAAATAGGATGTTAGAATATAAAGAAACAAGTATTTTCTGTCACCAACTGGTGGAGTACGATGGTAAAAAATTTCTGTTAGATGCTAGTACCATGAAGCCTAAACTCTATTATTGGGGGTTGCCAACGGAAGCTATCACTGTTGAGATGATGGAAGTAGATAAAAAAGTTGAAATCCCAGGCACACCCATCAATAAAATAAATGGGGGGATAGCAGCTATCATAGTCCAGCCATTTGTTGGAGTGGTTTATAGTCTCTTAAAAAAGCTATTCAGTGAGTATGCTATTAGTCAGCAAATTTTCCTAAAGATAGTCTTATTTGTGGTTGCCATGCTAATATCTTTTGTGCTCTTTCGATTTTCTATAGAAAAGGCTCGTAAAAAGGTTAAGAATCTATTTCCTACAGCTACTAAGAGATACAGGGTGACTTTCAAGCCGATACCAGAAAGAAAGCAAATTTTTGATGCCCATCTATTAAATCTTGTTTTACTGGCCTGTTTAGCTATGTATTTATTTAATAATAATGGTCAAGAAGGGATCTTTTTAGTAATAGGCGGTATTCTTACAGCTTTTCTATTGACCTTCGAATTTGGTAAAGTTCCAGTTCTTTTAGGAGCAAAAACAGGAAATTTAAGGCTTGATAGTGTAGAAGAGATAGTCATCGAAAAAAGTAACTAGAATGAAATGGATAAGAATAAAGAAGTAGAAATGATGAAAAAAACGATCGTTTTGTTAGTAGCGCTTCTATCATTAACAGCATGCGCCCAGTCTCGACATGAATCAAAAGATTCTTCGCCGAGTAAAACAGATCAGACTTCAAAAGAGTCCTCATCTGTTAAAAATGAGACAGGTTTGCAATTTGTATTACCCCCACAGTATGAAGGGAAAGAAACAAATGTAATTGAATTGGGGAAGAAATTAACCAAGGAACATCCAGAACTAGGAAATCAAGGAAGCCTATCGATCAACTATACGGGAGCAACTTTCTCATCCAATCAACAAGAATATGCCGTTTTTCTATTGATTAACAAAGCTGGATTTCAAATTGATAAGGATTTTGACTTTTCATTGAATTGGAAATATGATGGGCAATTCATTTATCAGAATCAACGGATTGGCTATAAAATTAGTGACAGTGGAGTATTGCCGGATCAATCTGCTACGATTTTGACCTTGCCAATATCCAGCGAGCAAAAACAAATTGTCGAGACCATGACACAAGAAGAGAAGATGACATTAGAAATGTCGGATTTAAAAGTGAATAAGTAGTGGAGAGATAGGAGTATAATGAGGGATTATCCTTTCTATACCAGATCTTCTTTTTCAACCTTTTTTCTTGTGTTATAATAGAGGTCAATGATTCAGAAAGGAGCGAGAGAGTGGAAAAAGATTTTTGGCAGGGGGTGAGGGACGCGCTACCGACGGCTTTGGGCTATATCAGTATTGGCCTGGCTTGTGGTGTGGTGGCGTCTCCCTATCTTTCTCCTTTAGAGATGGCCTTGATGAGTGTATTGGTCTATGCTGGGGCGGCCCAGTTTGCGATGATCTCTCTGATTGCGGCCCATTCTTCGATCTTGAATATGGCCTTGACGGTGTGTTTGATCAATCTCCGGAATATGTTGATGAGTCTGCATACGTCGTCTGACTTTAAGGATGCTAGTCTCGCTCATACCATTGGGATTGGTAGTCTCCTGACTGATGAGAGTTATGGGGTCTACTTGAGTGAGAAATTAAAGACGGACACCATTACAGTTCCTTGGATGCATGGGAACAATCTAGTAGGCTATGTGGCCTGGATCAGTGCGACGGTTATCGGAACAGCTCTAGGATCTCTCCTACCTGATCCAAAGGCTTTTGGGCTTGATTTTGCTTTGGTGGCTATGTTTATTGGGATTTTTGCAGCCCAGTTTCAAGGAATGCAACTGACAGAAAAGACCAAGACCATGCTCATGGTGCTGTTAGCAGTAGCAGTGAGTTTCTTTCTCTTACTCTTTTTTGTTTCGCAACCGCTAGCTGTGCTAGCTGCGACCTTGATCGGCTGTTTTGTGGGGGTGGTCTGTGATGCGCGTGAATAGTTATATCTTCATGGCCATTCTGGCCTCAGCTATCGTTACTTGGATTCCTCGGATCTTGCCCTTCCTCTTAGTCAAATACAAGGGACTGCCGGCTCCTGTAACCCGCTTTCTCAAATATCTGCCCATTTCCATTATCTTTGCCTTGGTTTTATCAAGCTTAGTAGATGGGAAAATTGGAAGCCTCCCGCAGTTTCATTGGTTGGACCTAGTAGTGACCATTCCCAGTCTCTTTGTAGCCTTTCGTTACAAAAACCTTATGGGAACTGTTTTGTTTGGAATTGTCTTGATTGCCCTATTGCGATTGGTATTTTAAATGTAAAAATATGTTACAAAAAAGTTACAATTATTACAAAAAAAACTTGATTTTTGTAATAATTGAAGTATAATGGGAGTCAGAAAGATAAAGAGGTGATCGTATGAAAAAATCAATCTTCCGTTGGAGTGCCGCTGTTCTGGTGGCTGCGTCACTTGGTCTAGCTCTCGGTGGTTGTGGTGCAAAGGATAAAAAAACAGCTTCCTCATCCGAAAAAGCATCTACCAGCAAGGTAGAGAAAAAAGCCAAAAGTAATAGCAAAAAGAGTGCGGCATCTTCCTCTCAGGCAAACGATACAGCTAGCTCTTCGACTCAAGCAAGTAGCGCGACAGCTTCAAAAGACTCTGGTAAGACAGAGAATGCGTCTACTACGACGCAAGCTCCTGTCCCTGCAGAATTGGTGGGAACTTGGGTAGGATCTAGTCCACAAGCGGATGCGATTAAAATGACTGTGGATGCCAATGGGGATGTGACAACAGTGGTTAGTTTCAAAAATGATAGCGAACCGACTCGGACAGCGACCTATACGGCTAGAGCTGTCAAAGCAACTGGAAATATCTACTATTGGGATGCTGAAGGTCTTGATGGAGCTGATGCCTTGCTTCCTGGGATCACAGGTCTAGGTGTAGCTGACTTCCGACTCGAACCTGGTTTTATCTTGGAAGAAGGACACTATACACCGATTGTTTTCACAACGGCTACCAATACACCATTTGACTACAACAAATACAATGATTTCCGTTTTTCATTAACCAAAGAACAATAAAAAGACGAACTCGATGGAAAATCGAGTTCGTCTTTTTAGATAGATTAACGAAGATAGATAACTTTGAACAATAATACAGCTAAGATAGCAGCAAGAATTGGGGCTACAACTGGTACCCAAGCATACCACCATTTAGAATCCCCTTTGTGTTTTCCCAAGATAGACTTTGGAAGGAAGGCATGGACCAAACGAGGACCAAGGTCGCGTGCAGGGTTCAAACCAGGTCCAGTAGGACCACCGAGTGAAGTAACGAGAGCCATAACAAGGAATCCAAGAGCCAAGTGAGCAACACCTAGACCTGGAGCATCTGCTTGTGCCAAAGCCAATTTTGCTGCTGTTGAAGTAGCATTAAAGACTCCTCCTTGTTCAGCCGCAGCTTTTTGAGCTAGACCAGCAACCTCTGCTCCGAAGAAATTCTTGGTTAATCCAAGTGCCGCAAAGAAAAGTACGAATGATCCGGCAAACTCGTTGATGAAACCATTGATGGTAGCAGCCTTACGTGTTTCAGGAGTTCCTTTATCCAAACTAGAAATCGTTGAGAATGTTCCCAAGATGTTGTTTGGATTCTCAGTCTGGTGATAATATGGACGGTGACACGCAACGACAACCAATTGTCCAAACATTGCTCCAAGAAGTTGAGCAACGATGTATGGTAAAACATTTGCCCATGGGAAGAGTCCGCTAACCGCAAGTCCAAGAGTGAAGGCTGGGTTAATGTGGTTCCCTGAAACATTACCGAACATCAAGGCTGGAATCATTACCCCCATCCCATATCCAATCGCAATGACAAGCCATCCGCTTTGATGACCTTTAGTTCCTTTTAATTCAACGTTTGCAACAGCACCGTTTCCGAGGATAAGTAGCAAAGCTGTCCCGAAAAACTCAGTCATGAGTTTAACACTAAAATCAAAATCCATGATTCTAATAATCTCCTTTATAAATTTTATACCAATCCATTCTATCAAGTAAATACTAACTTGTAAAGAATTTTTAAAAATTTTATTTCAATAGATGAAGAATAAAGTTAGTGAATTTCTATCAGTAATGAGGGCTCCCTGCTACCCAACCGGTGCAGAGGGCGGATGTGATATTAAAACCGCCTGTATGGGCATTGATATCGAGGACTTCTCCTGCAAAGTGGAGTCCAGGAACGAGCTTGCTTTCTAGGGTTTTAGGATTGATTTCTTTGAGGCTGACACCGCCCTTGGTCACAAAGGACTTGGCTAGTGACATCTTCCCAGTGACGGGGATAGGCAACTCTTTGATCTTTTGAATGAGCTCTTCTGTCTGAGGAGGAGTGAGTTGCTTGGCTTTTTCAGGGAATGCTTGCGCCAAGAAATCGGCTAACCGTTCAGGAAGCAGGACTTTGAGACTATTTTTAATCGCCTTTTCTCGATGCTCTTCTAGAAAGTCTTTTAACTCTTGAGAAGAAGTAGTCGGAAGGAGGTCCAGAGATAAGATTTCACCGCCTTTAACAAAGCTGGACATCCGAAGGGCTGCAGGGCCAGAAAGTCCAAAATGGGTAAAGAGCAGGTCGTGTGTGATGATGTGTTTGCCGTAGCTGAGGGTCACATCTGTCAGAGAGATCCCTTGGAGGGCCTTGTGTGGAAAATCTGTCAAAAGAGGACTTTCTGCCGCTTCGAGATCTGTGATGGTGTGTTTAAAGTGGCGGGCAATTTCGTGTCCGTAGCCGGTAGAGCCGGTAGAAGGGTAGGATTTGCCTCCAGTCGTAACGATCAGCTTATCGGCTGTCCAAGTGTTTTCAGATGATTTGACGATGAAGATGTCTTCTGGCTTGGTGACAGAGACCACTTCACAGTTGGTGGCAATGCTAGCACCAAGCTCAAGGATTTTATTTTCTAAGGCTTGAATAATGGTGCGAGATTGATCACTAGCAGGAAAGACCCGGCCATGGTCTTCGACTTTTAGCTTGACGCCATTATCGGTGAAAAATTGGATGATATCATGATTATCAAATTGGGAAAACACACTGTAAAGGAAGCGCCCATTTCCAGGGATACCGGCCATCAAATCGTCTAAGGTTCCGTTGTTCGTGACATTACAGCGACCTCCTCCGGTACCAGCAAGTTTCTTACCGAGCCTTTTATTTTTTTCGATCAGTAGTGTAGGTTGGCCATAAGAGGCGCTGGCAATGGTCGCCATCATACCTGCTGGGCCACCACCGATGACAATGGTGTGAAAGTGAGTCATGTAGATCCTTTCTTGGTGATTTTTACGGTTTTTGTTTCATTGTATCATAAAATGGATGTCATGAATCAAAATAGTAGCTTCAATTTTTGGTAATTGGTTTTAATTTTTTTAGAAAAAAACTTGCAAATTTTCCGAAAAGGAGTAAACTGATAGGGGATAAATGGATGTTTACTTCTAAGTAGACAGAAGCGAGGATATGAATCCTTATTGGAAATGATCTATAAAAAGGGAGATGAAGATGAAATTATATGTACAACTGACGATTATATTCACGATTTCATTAATTGGTGAAATCATTTCTGATGGGTTGCACTTACCAATTCCTGGGAGTATGATCGGGCTGTTGATCCTATTTTTATTATTACAGTTTAAGTTACTACGCATGCGCCACGTCAATATGGTAGGAAATTTTTTGTTAGCTAACATGACGATTCTGTTTCTTCCCCCTGCGGTCGGTATTATGGATAAGTTTCATGTGATTGCGCCTTATCTGTTTCCAATCATGTTGATTCTACTTGGAGCCTTGGTCATCAATGTGGCTTTAATTGCAATCGTGGTTAGTTTTATAAAAAATCGTTTTGAGGGTGATTATCCAGAAGGGGGACACAAGCGTGGCTAATTTTGCGAGTAATCCTTTATTTGGGATTGTCTTATCTATTTGGGCTTACTTGATTGGAATGTTAATTTTTCGCAGGTATCCCCACCCAATAACAACGCCACTTTTAGTGGCTACAGTAATCGTTATCTTATTCTTAATGATTACAGGAATTTCTTATAAAGATTACTATGTCGGTGGTTCCCTGTTAAATCAGTTGATTGGACCATCGACAGTCGCCTTGGGGATTCCTCTCTATAAAAGTTTCCATTTGATGAAGCATCATGCACGGAGTATTCTAATCGGCTCAACAGTAGCGGTTATTGTGAATACGATTTTTACAGCCTTGATTGCGAAAGCATTTGGAATGAAGTACTTTCTAGCCATTTCGCTCTTTCCAAAATCGGTTACGACTGCAATGGCAGTTGGGATTACTGAAAAAATGCAAGGAATTACGACCATCACTCTTGTGGTAGTTGTAGCAACTGGATTATTAACAAGTGTCTTGGGTCCAACGATATTGAAACTGTTAAAAATAAAAGATCCAGTGGCTATTGGGTTAGCCCTTGGCGGTACAGGACATGCAGTAGGAACAGGGACGGCATTTAAGTATGGTCATGTGGCCGGTGCTATGGCAGGATTGGCAATTGGGATCACAGGAATTTTGTATGTATTCATTAGTCCAATCGTGGCTTCGATGATTTTATCCTAAAACAATTTATTATTTTTCTGAGAGAGGCTCAAAAAGGCTCTCTTTCATTTTGTAGTGAAAGCTTAAAAATCCATCCGGAGTGAAAGAAGCTTTTCATGATTACTATCCAAAGCTTTTCCAAGCGTTTAAAAAATGGTATAATGAACTGTAAATTTCAGAAGTTGGAAGGAATGTCATTACTATGATGAATATGCAGAATATGATGAAGCAAGCTCAAAAATTGCAAAAGCAAATGGAGCAAAGCCAAGCGGAATTAGCCGCAACTCAATTTGTAGGGAAATCTGCTCAGGATTTGGTTGTTGCAACTCTTACAGGTGATAAGAAGGTTGTTTCCATTGATTTCAATGCTGCAGTGGTCGACCCAGAAGATACAGAAACGCTTTCTGATATGACGGTGCAAGCCATCAATGCTGCCATTGAAGAAATTGATGCTGCAACCAAGAAAAAACTCGGTGCTTTCGCAGGGAAATTACCATTTTAAGCTAAGGAAGTTTTCATTAACTCAAAAGAGGCTCAGTTTTGAGCCTTTTTCAGATTGAAGACAAAGTCATATTAAAAACTTTCCTTGGGTGAGTACGGACGTTAGGTGAAATTATCCAGTGGATGATTTCAGCAATCCAGGAAGTTCCATGACTAATTATTGAGCCTAAGGTCTCAATAATTCCGAGTGCCTGAAACGTTATTGTTTCAGGCACTTTTCTCACGGCGGAAAGTTTTAGTATTTTCTTTCTTTGAAACACTAACGATATATTTTTAGGTTTATGTCAGCAATTTTATTCTTTTCTTAGTTCAATGACTTGATCGTATCGACTTTCATTATCAATATGGTGAGCGATTTCTAACACCATCATCGGTAGTGAGAAAATCAAGTCTCGAACCATCTGGCTATTTTCTGCGTCAAGAGCTGCAGTTACCTCATCTGCTAATAAAATATCCTTTTTACGAAGTAGGAAGCGGGCTAGTTCAATCCGGACTCGTTGTCCGCCTGAAATATTTTCTCCGTTATTAGTGATTACAAAATCAAGTCCATCAGTGAGTTCATGGTCGAGTTTGACCTGTCTCAAAGCAGTCTCCAATTCTTGATCTGAAAACTCTTGTCCCAAACTGAGATTGTAGCGAATAGTATCAT
>NZ_KV811507.1:0-204 GCF_001813105.1 Streptococcus sp. HMSC072C09
GACCTCGTACAATCTTGCACAATTTGCGTAAAACAGTTGAACGTGCAGGCTTACAAGTAGAAAACATCATCATTTCCCCACTTGCGATGATCAAAACAGTCTTGAACGAAGGCGAACGTGAATTCGGAGCAACAGTGATTGATATGGGTGGTGGCCAAACCACAGTGGCTTCTGTTCGTAGCCAAGAACTTCAATTTACAAATA
>NZ_KV811508.1:0-444 GCF_001813105.1 Streptococcus sp. HMSC072C09
GTTAGAGGTTCGACTCCTCTAGGGTGCATGGTCGCAAGGCTATGTAATAATTGAATAGGAACGAGCACCCTTAGCTCAACTGGATAGAGTACCTGAACTACGAATCAGGCGGTTAGAGGTTCGACTCCTCTAGGGTGCATAAAGCGGTAGCTTTAGATCGGGAAGTAGCTCAGCTTGGTAGAGTACTTGGTTTGGGACCAAGGTGTCGCAGGTTCGAATCCTGTCTTCCCGATATTATGGCGGTGTAGCTCAGCTGGCTAGAGCGTCCGGTTCATACCCGGGAGGTCGGGGGTTCGATCCCCTTCGCCGCTATATTGTTGATCTTGTTGGACCTTTAGCTCAGCTGGTTAGAGCTCTCGGCTCATAACCGAGTGGTCGTAGGTTCAAGTCCTACAAGGTCCATTGTTATCTTGGAGGATTACCCAAGTCCGGCTGAAGGGAACG
>NZ_KV811509.1:0-256 GCF_001813105.1 Streptococcus sp. HMSC072C09
ATGCCAATTGAAGTCATGGCTAAACGAGGCATTAAAACCATGCTCTATGGACCTATGAAGCCAGTTGGGCTTGAGTATCCAGATGATTACAAAGGTCCACGTGATGGGGAGTTTAAGACACCTTACGCGGTAGTTCAGTTACGCCAAGACAATGCAGCAGCTAGTCTCTACAATATCGTTGGCTTCCAAACTCACCTAAAATGGGGTGAGCAAAAGCGGGTTTTCCAAATGATCCCTGGTTTAGAAAATGCGGAGT
>NZ_KV811510.1:0-303 GCF_001813105.1 Streptococcus sp. HMSC072C09
AAGGATATCATAATAGATCTGTCCCCAGGGTTGCCGGAGGTTTTCTAAATAGGCTTGAATATTTGCGGCCATCTGGTTCCTCCTATTTGAAATTGAACATCTTACTGGCTAGCTTGTCTGAGATGCGAGGGAAAAGGGTATAGAGCTTGTGGGTCAGGTTCAAGAGCCAAGGCAGATTGAGCTCGCGTTTTGCTTTTCCAAAGTTCTTCACGATCTTCTTGGCTACAAAGTCGGGTTCCAAAATGTAGCGGTCCACAGCTTTGACATAGCTTCCGTCTGGGTCTGCCTGATCAAAGAAAGTGG
>NZ_KV811511.1:0-222 GCF_001813105.1 Streptococcus sp. HMSC072C09
ATCAATCTTACGTTTTAAAAAGAACTCACGAATTTTTTCTACTTCAGTTTCACGAATAGCTCGGTGTTTGTTACTGATCAATAATTCATAGTGTGTTGGGGCCTGTGTAAAAACGACATCGGTATTGCCCGCGGAATAAACCTCGACAAGCAAGGCGTCAGTGCTGGCAAGTTGGCTTTTGACCAGTACAGCATGACTATTGGTGGTATTAATGAGCTTCAT